>JBEDAD010000030.1:0-10270 GCA_041177985.1 Bacteroidota bacterium
TGAAAACGAGCATTTGGAAAAACACCCTCCCCATTTATGGATAGTTCTGGTTTTATTCGTTCCACCGTGTACATGTCCAAAATTCCGCGGCTTTTGGTTTGCGCTTTCCCTCTGAAAACACATTCAAAATAAGGTTCTATTAACTTAAATGTGTTTCCTGTGATAGTAACTTTTCCTGGCTCGCCAAGCATTTCCATACGCTGCGCATGGTTCACTGTTGCGCCCCAAACATCAAATGCCAAACGCTCGCTTCCAATTACACCTGCGGTAACTTCGCCTGTGTTTATTCCTAAACGCAGTTCCCAATAATCCAAATTACTAATTAATGCTTCATTTTTTAGTCTGCGCATGTAATCCTGGATCTGCAATGCTGCCAAACATGTGTCTATCGGATTGGTTTTATTCCGAACAGGAACGCCCCCAGCACACATGTAAGCGTCACCAATTGTTTTTATTTTTTCAAGGTTGTTGTTAACTATAATTTCATCAAATTTTCGGAAATAAACATCCAATTTTCGCACAAGCTCTGTTGGATTCATGCGTTCAGCGATTTTTGTGAAACCGACAAAATCGGTAAACAATACCGAAACGGTTTTATACGCTCTTGCGTTCACAGAGCCCGTTTTCTTAAGTTCCTCTGCGGTTGACTCCGGTATAACGTTGCGCAGTAATTTTTCCGTTTTATCTTTTTCAATTTGAAGAAGCCGCTGTTGCTCCACTACTTTGTTCTTTTCTTCTTCCAACTGCTTTCGTTGACTTTCGATTTTTACGTTTTGAGCACGAATTTCCTTCGTTCGTTTGGCAATTTTCATCTCTAGTCGAACCTGTTCTCTTCGCTCAAAATTTATCCTTTTGTGAATTAAAAAACGGATTAACAAAGCCAAAACAGCAGCAATAGAGAGCCAAAACCACCACGTTGCCCAAAAAGGAGATTTAATATGAATTAGTAAAACCGCCGGAACCGCTCCCCAACGACCCTCGCCGATGCGCGCATAAATAGACAACTTATACGTACCTGGAGAAAGGGAGTTAAAACGCAATTCATTCGTGCTTCCTATCATTATTTCTCCTTCGTCGGATCCTTCCAGTTTGTATTTGTAGTTTACCAATTCTGGGTTGCTCAAATCAGAAGGTTGGAAACGAATAGTGAAACTGCGTTGGCGATAGGATAAATCAATGTAATCCGTTTGAGAAACCGGCTTCACGAGCGGCGAGCCTTTTTCATTCGGTTTAAGCCAACCTTTATCCAATTTAAACCGTGTAATGGTAACCGCAACATCTGGTTTTGACAAGTATAATTTCTCCGGATGAAAATAATTGAACCCATAAATTCCGCCAAAAAACAGTTCTCCCGTTTTCGAAAGCATAAACGCACCGGAATTAAATTCATTACTCATCAAACCGTCTGTTTCAGCGTAATTCGTTGTTGCAAACGTTTTTGGGTTGAATCTGCAAATTCCTTTGTTTGTGCTTAACCACAAATTACCATCTTTTCCCTCAAGCACACTGTAAACAACGTTGTTCGGTAAGCCGTTTTTTGATGTAAATGATTCCATTTTTTGCGTCTTCTCGTCCCAACGCATTAAACCGGAACCAAATGTTCCAAACCAAAATTCTTTTTTCCCAGTTGTGCAAATAGAAGTAATATAGTCTTTTGATTTCGAGAGTAAAATAGAGTTAAAGCGGTATGGAACAATGGTAAGCCCTGATTTTTTCTCGGATAAAACACTCAGTTCTCCCGTGGCTGTTGCAAACCATATTTTACCTTGTTTATCCTTGTAAACCAGTCGACACGCTCCAGCTGTAATCGTCTTTTCCTTGTTTTTTGAATCGTGTTCAAATGGCGTTACTCTCTTTTTTTTAAGGTCAATTAATACTACGCCACTTTTTGTTCCTACAAAATACTGCTCCTCTTTCCAAGAAACAATTGAATACATTTTCAGGTGTTTAATTGCTTCTTGCTTGCTGAAAAAATCAATTTTTTTAAACGTGTATTTTTTAGTGTTGGAAATAACCAACTCAAAAAGCCCATCCAAACAACCAACCAGTAAACGGTTTTCTGCCAGAGGAAATAGGGATATAACCGCTGTTTCTGTTCCTTCTCCCGTAATGGATTGGGAATTGTCGCGGTAAAATTGTTCGAATTTTGCTGTTGTTCTGTTGTACCTCGAAACACCGATATCCGTTCCTATATATACACATTTCGCGGCTGCATCTTCGGCAAAGCACCATACGTTGGGCGTTGGAATTCCATGTTCCATGTTTCCGCTTGGTCCAACGCCAAAAAACCCTTGATTGTTAGGATCAAAACTTGCTAATCCTCTTTCTGTTCCAATCCAAAACGTGCCAGATTTATCGTAAAAAAGGAGGTTAATATCATTAAACAATAAAGCGCGTTTTTGAAATATATCTTCTGTACTATTAAAAACACTTCCGTCCTCTGAAATGGTAAACAAACCCTTATTGGTGGTTCCTATAAACCACTTGTTTTTATCCGATAAATAAACGTCTGAAACGCCCATAAAACCAAATTCTTCTTCTAATTTCTGGAATTTTGGTTCTGATTTTTGTGTTAAAATAGAATATTCGTATACACCTTGATTTGTTCCTAAAATTATTTTCGCGTCTTCGCACTGCGTAATTTTTTGAACAACGACAGGGTTTGGGCTTTTACTTTTTAGCGGAATATGGGTTGTTGCGGTTCTTGTAGCGTTCACACTAAACAAACCTTTATCTTCCGTATTTATGAATATTTCTCCCGTTTTTGAAATAAAAACAGCCTGAATGTTCTTCGTCGGAACAAAAAAGGAGGCTTTTTGAATTTTTTTTGTGTTTCGATTAAAACGCATTAAACCATTACCACTTGTTCCTATCCAAATTTCTCCGTCAACATCTAAACAAATACTTGTTATGTGCAACGCACTTTGAAACCCAAAAGTGTAGGTTGTAAACAGTTCAGTATATGGATCAAACAATGTTAATCCGTTGGTTGTACCAAACCACAATTTTCCATCCGCTGTTTTAACTGAGCAAGTGATATATTGGCTTTCTATTCCTTTTGTGTTGTCGGAGGTGAAAACCTCAAATGTTTTTCCATCGAAGCGATTTAAACCATCTTGCGTGCCAATCCACAAGGCATTTTTATCGTCTTGTAAAATCGAGGTGACAGAGCTTTGGGAAAGACCATCGTTAATGGTGTAATTTCTAAATCGGTAAGCTGTTTGGGTAAATGCAAAATTTACACCGCATAGCAACAATAAGAATACAACTGTTTTTTTCATTAGAACGTGAACACCGACCTATGGGTCTTTGTTTATTTTTTTATGTTTCGTTAGCCGTTATAGCCCGAATCTTTTGATGGCGCAGGTTGCATGGTCGCGTTTTCTAAATCTCGATCAAACATATACATTCCGCCTTTATCGCCTCCGATAAGTTTTAACTTATCCAACACCATTCTTGCCAACGCTTCCTCTTCCAACTGCTCAGAAACATACCATTGCACAAAATTATGGGTTGTATAATCTTTTTCCTGTAAACAAATATCTACCAGATTATTAATACTCTCGGTTACACTTATTTCGTGTTGCAAAAGCAGTTCAAAAACATTCACAAGATCATTGAATTCAACCGGTGGTTTTTCAACTGGTGGAACGATTGCTTTTCCGCCACGTTCATTAACAAATTTAACCAACTTCAACATGTGAAAGCGCTCCTCATCGGAATGGCTATACATAAATTTTGCGGTTCCATTCAACCCGTTGTTCTCTGACCAAGAGGCCATTGCTAAATAAAATTGGGAAGAGGATGCTTCTTTTTGGATCTGATCGTTTAAGGCTGCTTCAACGCGTGTGTTCATATTATATTTTTTACAAAGTTATACATCTTACTTATTATATTTTAAATATACGTTAAGTTTATGGAAAAGACGATTTTTAATCCCTAATAAACTTATCTTCGATAAAATACTCTTAACTTCGTTACATGTCAAAAAAAAAATCAAATAAACCAAATAAAATGAAGGCAACCCTTACCCACGTGGTAAGAAAGGTGTTTGAAAAAAATCCAGACAGCGTGCTGAGCCATAAACAAGTTTGCGTTTTAATTGATGTAAGAGAAAATGCGCTTAGAAACCTTGTATTTGAAATTCTAGAAGAATTAAGTAAAGACGGAACAATTAAACGAACGGCACATGCTGTTTATACCTCCGGAATAAAAGAAGATGTTTTTGAAGGTTTCATAGAATTTACTGCGAGAGGAGCTGGTTTCGTTGTAACGGACGATGAACAAGAAGATATTTATGTTGCGCCGCAAAACATTGGGCAATCTCTTAATGGCGACCGTGTAAAAGTGCGCGTTTTTAAACGTGGAAAATCACGAATGGAAGGTGAAATTGTTGCCGTTTTATCTAGAGAACGCACCCAATTTGTTGGAACAATTGAAACACACGATAAATTTGCTTTTTTAGTACCTGATAATTTAAAGTCTGGCACCGATATTTACATTCCTAAAGAAAAACTTAGCGGAGCAAAGAACGGCGACAAAGCACTGGTTAAAATTACGGTTTGGCCAAAATCATCCAAAAATCCTTATGGAGAAGTTGTTGAAGTTTTGGGGAAACCTGGTTCCAACGACACAGAAATGATTAGTATTTTATGTAATAATGGTATCGATTATAAATTTCCACAAGAGGTTTTAGAAGAAGCGGAGCTTATCGGAATGGCACTTGATCCAACTGAAGTTGCCAAACGTAGAGATTTTAGGGATATTACAACATTTACAATAGATCCTGCAGATGCAAAAGACTTTGATGATGCGTTATCTTTCAAAAAGCTCGAAAATGGAAATATAGAAATTGGTGTTCATATTGCCGATGTGAGTTATTATGTTCGCCCAGGAAGCGCTATGGATAAAGAAGCATTAAAGCGTTCTAATTCCGTTTATTTAGTAGATCGTGTCGTTCCAATGTTACCGGAACAACTTTCAAATCTAGCTTGTTCACTGCGTCCAAAAGAAGATAAATTTAGTTTTTCTGCCGTTTTTGAAATGGATGAAACCGGCAAGGTTTACGGTAAATGGTTTGGTAAAACGGTTATTCATTCCAACAGAAGATTTAGCTACGAGGAAGCACAAGAAATTATTGAAGGTAAAACGGGTGATTTCCAAGAAGAAATACTTATTCTCGATAAAATAGCTAAAATATTGCGAAATGCCAGGTTAAAAAATGGCGCTTTAAATATTGAATCAGAAGAAATGCGTTTCAAATTAGATGAAAAAGGTCATCCGGAAGAGGTGGTAATTAAAACATCAAAAGACGCACATAAACTTATTGAAGAATTTATGTTGCTCGCAAATAAAAAGGTTGCTGTGTTTATTGCAGAACCAAAAAAAGGCAGAGATGTAATTCCTTTTGTGTACCGCGTGCACGATAAACCAGATATTGACAAAATAGCTTTATTCAATGTGTTTATCGATAAATTTGGATACAAACTTGATTTTTCACACCCCGACCAAATTGCAAAAAGCATCAATAAACTTTTGGGAGATATTCGATTAACAAATGAATATTCTCTTATTCAAACAATGGCAATTAGATCCATGGCTAGGGCAACGTATGAAACAAAAAATATTGGTCATTATGGTTTAGCATTTGAGTTTTACACCCATTTTACTTCACCTATTCGACGCTATGCGGATTTAGTTGTTCACCGAATTGTTCAGGAAGAATTAACACACCAAAAACACCTATACGGTAAAGAATTAGACGAAGTTTGCAAGCGAATTTCCAGAATGGAACGCAAAGCGGTGGATGCTGAGCGAGAATCTACTAAATATTTCCAAACGTTGTTTGTGCAAGACCATATTGGAGAAGAATTTATAGGAACCGTCTCAGGAATAGCTGAATTTGGGCTATTTGTTAAAATGGATGAAAATTATTGCGAAGGCATGGTTCCGATGTTAGAAATTCCTGGAGACCGCTTTTCTTTTGATGCTGAAAAATATAGAATTTTAGGTAATAAAACGAAAAAGGAATACAATTTTGGAGACAAAGTACGCGTAAAAATAAGCGATGTAAACCCAAGAAAAAGACAAATAAATTTAGAGTTGGTTGTGGAATAGTTGCTTTTATTTCGATTGTAAATTCAGTTATAATTAAACTCCATTTACATCATTTTTATTCGGTTGTTCAGTTCTTCCTTATAAGATCCGCCTATGGGTATTACTTTTTTATCTTGTTCTAAAAATAGATTAGGATACTCTATAGAAGCGATTTTATCCAACCGCACGATAAAAGATCTGTGCACACGAATAAAGTTGGTAGAACCAAGCTTAGATTCAATATCTTTCATTGTAGAATGAATTGTAAAGCGTGCTTCACGCGTATGGAGAACAACATAATCTTTCAAGGCTTCAATGTAATAAATATCCCGTGTATTTAGTTTCACTAACCTGCTGTTTGATTTAACAAAAATAAATTCGTTAGAACCATCCTTGTTCTCTAAAACAGAATATAAAATATTCCTTTCCTTTATGATTTCCTGTTCTTTCCTGTGTTTATAAATAGCCATTTCAATCGATGTATGTAGATCAATTTCTTTAAATGGTTTTATAATATAACCGTATGGCTCCGTTATTTTTGCTTTCGAGAAAGTGGATTCATCGGCGTAAGCGGTTAAAAAGATAACTGGAATAGCTAATTCAGAACGCACTATTTCTGCGGCAACTACCCCATTCATTTCTCCAGTGAGTTGGATATCCATTAAAACAATGTCTGGGCGATCGGTTCGAGCCATCTCAACTGCTTTTTCGCCAGAATTAGTCGAGCCAACAATTTCATAACCTAATTTTTTTAAGCTGTGTTGAATATCTTTAGAAACTATTGATTCGTCTTCTACAACCAATATTTTTGTTTTCGACATTTTTTTTTTTTTATAGATAGGTATGCTTCAAAAGTAGTCAAATAATCAGTATGGTGAGACTGAAATATTTTATAATTAAAATTTTAGTTTTAATTCATTTTAAATCATCTTACTATTCTTTTAAAGTTGTTTTTAATTTTGCAGTTGCCTTTTCTTAAAGCCTCTGTTCATAGGGTTTTCAGTAATTAACTCGTTTAGCTTTCTAAAAGATAGTCATTTTATTTTAAACTGCAATTTTTTTCATTTCAGATAGAACGTTTTTATAAATTAAAAGAATAAAGAAAAATTATTTATAAAATCTTTTTATTCTTCTTTATTAAGGCTGTTCATATGTTTGAAACTTTGTTTTAAAATAGTTGTAATAATGGGTTATCAGACTTTTAATACCTTTTATAAACAAGTTTTAAATTATATAAAGTATTCATATTTATAAGTTTACAATCTTTTAAACAATTTGAATAAAAATCATTATGTGGATATTATAGCGTATGAAATCGAGGTAATTTTGTGTTGAACTGTATGGAAAAATAACTCAAAAATCACCAAAACTTTCCTTGCATAAGTAATATGTAATAGTGGTTGGAAAAAAAAGTGGAAGAACCTAATAAAAAGTATTAGTATTTATTAACGCCTATTAACAATTACCCCCTTTATCATTGTGTAAAAAAAGAAATATACAACGCCATAAAATCAGGTGTTTATAAAAACTTAAAAAACCAAGTGTTTAAATCTTTATCGGATTGTTCATAAACCTTATCTTTGTTTTAAAGTACGTATATGAGCAGTAAAATCATTCCAATTGGCGCAGATCACGCCGGATTTCAATTGAAGGAAACCCTAAAACAATACTTATCTTCCAAAGGATATGAAGTCAACGATTTTGGTTGCTTTTCAGAAGAAAGTATTGATTATCCAGATTTTGCGCATCCTGTTGCGGAAATGGTAGAACAAAATGATGGAATGCTTGGAATACTAATCTGTGGATCAGGAAATGGTATTAGTATGTCAGCGAATAAACACCAAGGAATTAGAAGCGCTTTGTGTTGGAAAACGGAAGTTGCGGAATTAGCTCGTTTACACAACGATGCGAATATTTTAACACTTCCTGCCCGTTTTATATCAGAGAAGGAGGCTATTGAAATGGTGGATGTTTTTTTCTCAACTGCTTTTGAAGGTGGAAGACACCAAAAAAGAGTCGATAAAATTTCCTGTAATTAATTAAAAAAAATTATTCGTTCAATAGTTTTTCAATTAAATCTACTGTTTCCTGCGTATAATTTTCGTAGTACGTTCCTGTTCCAGGACCATTAAATCCGGTATGTATTTTTCGTACCAAACCGTCTTTACCTATTAGTATAGAGGTTGGAAAAGAGATGATTTGATTGAGCATAGAAAAATGTGTAGAAGCTAGATTTTTATTAGCTGAACCACCAACTAATAAAGGATAGGTTATGTCTAATCTGTTTTTTAATCGTTTTATACTTGCTGCCTGGGTTAAATAATCCGCTCCAACTTCATAGCCAATTGAAATTATTTCCAAGCCTTTTGAATGATATTTAGCATATAATTCAGCGTAGAATTTCGTTTCGTCCATGCAGTTTGGACACCAGGTTCCCATAATCTGAATAATGGTTACTTTGTTTTCATACGTTTTAGTTGGAAAATGGAAATCGTTCCCATTCAGATCTTTAAATGAAAATTCTACACGCGCAGTATCTACAAGGTGCGTTAGTGAGTCGGGATGTGTAAGCGCGAACGTTTCGTTTCTTATTGCTGTCCAGTTTGTTTCCCAGTGTTTTCCGCTATAAAATTTTCCATCTATTCCACTTGGAGAAATTCTTCCAGTAAAAAGAAAAGCATGTGAGCCATCAAAGCAAGATATATAAATACTGTCTTGTATTACGTTTCCTTCTAAAAATCGGTAATCTCCTGTTTCTGTTAGAAATGTTCCCTCTATTTTAGTGTATTGTTGTGTAAAAACGCCAACTGCTTTGTATGCATCTGGAGTTCCTGGTTCGAAAAAACATTCCCATTTTCCATTGAAATTGGATGGCTTAGTCGTGCTTAATAATAATTTTTGAGATGGAAATCTATCCGTATAGCCAAAATTAAGTTCGCAGGGAATAGCATAGTTTACGCCTTTATTCAAATTTAACCAATACCCTTTTAACTTTTCTGCATCGTGTCGTTTTAAGACCAATAAGGAATTGAAAAGTGGAAATTCGAGTATAAGAGAATCTCTTTCTACCCTAGGATGTATCATTTTAATCTGTTCTTTTCCATTTAGAATAGTGAATAAATATTCTTTTTTTACCTTTTGTATGTCGATTTGAAAACGCAGATTATGCGATGAGTTTAACGATAAATCACCCGACCAGGAGCCTGTTTTAAGCGACTTAATTTTTGGTGATTGGGAGAGAACAGAAACAGAGAGAAGGGTAAAACAAAGGCAATAGACTGTTTTAAGCATATAGTTTTATCTTTTGTTTAACGAAAATAACCTTTTTTTGTCTGTATATTTAGATTCTGTGCAACCTTTTTAATAAAATGGTAGTCTTGCAAATTGAGCGTTGTTATGGATGATACTTCATTGGTTATAGAATGTGTAAAAGGTGATTCTCGTGCGCAACGCATGTTGTTTGAAAGGTTTTCAAAAAAGATGCTTGGTGTGTGCATGCGTTATGCCAAAAGCACAGAACAAGCGGAAGACGTTTTACAAGATGGATTTATAAAGGTGTTTTCTAAATTAAACGATTTTAAACACGACGGTTCTTTGGAAGGATGGATACGACGAATTATGGTAAATACGTCTTTGGATCAGATTCGAAAAGAGAACAAGTTGTTGGGAAATACAAGCTTAGACAACGTAGATTATAAACTTCAAAATAATGCGTTTGTTTTGGAAAATTTAGCGGCGAAAGATTTGATGAAAATGGTTCAATCCATGCCGGTTGGTTATAAGGTAGTGTTTAATATGTTTGCAATTGAAGGGTATTCCCACAAAGAAATATCCGAACACTTAGGAATAAGTGAGAACACCTCAAAATCGCAATATTCAAGAGCACGAGCATATTTAAGAGAACGATTAGAAAAATAGAAAGTGGAAAATAACGATACTATAAAGGAGCTTTTCAAAGAAAAATTAGGCGATTTTGAGGCGAATGTACGTCCTGAAATTTGGTCTTCTATTTCTTCTCAACTGGTAAGTTCACCAGTTGGTGTTGGTACGTTTGCTTCTTCTATTTTAACAAAAGGTGCTGTAGCTCTTTCGATTGTTGCTGCGGTTTCGGCGGTAGTTTATTTTTCATCTAATCAAACAGAACCATCAAATAAATCGCTTAAAGAAACAGATT
>JBEDAD010000031.1:0-3137 GCA_041177985.1 Bacteroidota bacterium
TCATCAATTCCATAATTGAATACACGTGTACCCACTGCAAAGTTGAATTCAGAACCGTTTGCAGCAAGTTGTGCAACAACACCAGATGATTTAGAAATTAAAGATGTTCCTTTTGTTAAACCACCATCGTTGTTATACAATCCCGTTTTGTTACCAAGAAATACAACGACAGGACCATTTGCCATTTGTGTAATCATAAGTGCACCAGTTGCGTCCGATACAAACGCTACCGGAATTGTAACATTTGCGCCATCTGCTCCACCGGCCATTGCGATAAGTCCTGGTTCGCGGTTAACGATAATTACACCTACAGCACCTGCATCTTGTGCGTTTTTAGCTTTTAAACCAAACTCACACGTATTACGGTAAATAACAGCAATTTTACCGGTTAAATCATTTAGTAATGCGCCACAGCCTTCTGCTGAAATAGGGTTTCCTTGTGCATTTAAGCCAGTGGAACCGTCATTTACCATCATCAATGTATCTACGACAAATGTGCCTGGAATAAGAAAATTAGGTGTTCCCCAGTCGCCTCCCGCAGGATCCGCCCAAGTAAATTCATAATTTCCGGCAATCCCAGCAGGAGCTTGAACCGCGCAAATTACTTGTGATTGAGCCATAAATCCCGACCCAAAAACAGCAATAGTGAATAAAAGTTTTTTCATAAGTTAAAATTATTAGTATAATTAAATATGCTTTTAGCAACCTCTAAATTAACATAAAATTTATTGTTCCTTAATTTTGCAGTCTTTTTTTTCAGAAAAAATGGATTTTTATGGAAAGCAAAAAGCGGTTAACTTTAAATTAACCGCTTTCTTATTCAAGTGTTCTTATTTGCGTTTACTCTGCTGAAAGCGCCGCTTTAAAATATTCTCTGTTCATGCGTGCGATGTTTTCTAACGAAATTTCTTTCGGACATTCCACTTCGCAAGCACCTGTGTTTGTACAATTTCCAAAACCTTCCTCATCCATGCGGTTCACCATGTTTAAAACACGCTCTTTCGCTTCGACTTTTCCTTGTGGTAGTAAGGATAGTTGAGAAACTTTTGCCGAAACAAATAGCATTGCGGAGGAGTTTTTACATGTTGCTACGCAAGCACCGCATCCAATGCACGTAGCTGCTTCAAAAGCTGCATCTGCATCTTGTTTAGGAATTGGAATTGTATTAGCGTCGATTGTATTTCCAGAAGTGTTTACGGAAATGAAACCACCAGCGGCCATAATTCTATCGAAGGCGCTGCGATCTACTACTAAATCCTTTATTACTGGGAATGCTTTTGCGCGCCAAGGTTCGATGTAGATTGTTTCTCCATCGTTGAATTTACGCATGTGCAGTTGGCACGTCGTTACTGCTCGATCTGGTCCGTGTGCTTCGCCATTGATGTAAAGGGAACAACTTCCGCAAATTCCTTCTCTACAATCGTGATCGAAAGCAATTGGGCTGTCTCCAGTTTCAATTAATTGTTCGTTCAAAACGTCCAACATTTCTAAAAAGGACATGTCACCGCTGATATTATCAACAGGATACGTAACCATTTGACCTTTGTCGTTTGGACTTTTTTGTCTCCAGATTTTTAATGTTAATTTCATCTTTTGTAATTTTATTTGAAATTCCTGCTTAGAGGATAACTATCATTTATAATTTCGTTCTACCAATTTGATATTCTCAAAAACCAGTTCTTCTTTATGCAGCGTCGGTTCTGAAACATTTCCACTGTATTCCCAAGCCGCAACATACGCAAAATCGGTATCGTTTCGTTTTGCCTCACCATCTGGTGTTTGTGATTCCTCTCTAAAGTGTCCTCCGCAAGATTCCGTTCTGTTTAATGCATCAATTGCCATTAATTCTCCAAGTTCCAAGAAGTCAGCTACGCGATTTGCTTTGTCCAATTCTGGATTAAACTCATCCGCGGTTCCTGGTATTTTTACATTGGAGTAGAATTCCGAGCGAATTTTTTGAATTTCTGCAATCGCCCATTTCAATCCTTCTTCATCACGGGACATTCCAACCTTATCCCACATTACTTTACCAAGTCTTCTGTGGAAATGGTCAACCGTTTTTGCGCCTTGGATTCCCAATAAGCTAGCGTTGCGTTCTTGTACTTCGCTTTCAGCAGCTCCAAATTCAGGAAGTTCTGTTGAAATTGCACCAGTTCTAATATCGTCTGCCAAATAATCTGCAATGGTATACGGTAAAACAAAATAACCATCTGCTAAACCTTGCATTAAAGCAGAAGCACCCAAACGATTTGCACCGTGATCGGAGAAGTTTGCTTCACCAGTTGCATAACAGCCAGGAATTGTTGTCATCAGGTTGTAATCCACCCAAACGCCGCCCATTGTATAATGAACTGCAGGATAAATCATCATTGGCATATCGTATGGATTATCATCCACGATTTTATAATACATTTGGAACAGGTTGCCGTATTTTGCTTTTACAACCTCACGACCTAATTCTAAAATAGTTTCTTCTGACGCATTTACCATGTTTGAAGTCATTGCTTTTTCTCGGCCATAACGTTCGATAGAAGTAGCAAAGTCCAAGTAAACAGCTTCTCCAGTTGCATTAACACCAAAACCGGCGTCACATCTTTCTTTCGCTGCGCGTGAAGCAACATCCCGTGGCACTAAATTTCCAAATGCAGGATACCTTCTTTCCAAGTAATAATCTCTATCTTCTTCCTTTAAATCAGTAGCTTTCATTCTTCCTTCTCGGATTGCTTGCGCATCTTCCAAGTTTTTAGGAACCCAAATTCTACCATCGTTTCTCAATGATTCCGACATCAACGTCAGTTTCGATTGGTGATCTCCCGAAACAGGAATACACGTAGGGTGAATTTGCGTGTAGCAAGGATTTGCGAAGAACGCACCTTTTCTGTGGATTCTCCAAGCCGCGGTAACGTTAGAGCCCATTGCATTTGTAGATAAGAAAAACACATTTCCATATCCACCGGAAGCAATTACTACTGCATGAGCAGAGAAGCGTTCCAATTTACCAGTTACGATATTTCGTGCAATAATTCCACGTGCTTTGCCATCTACGATAACCAAATTTTGCATTTCGTGGCGGCTATACATTTTGATTTTGCCTTTTCCAATTTGACGAGACATTGCTGAATAAGCACCTAAAAGTA
>JBEDAD010000032.1:0-6233 GCA_041177985.1 Bacteroidota bacterium
CGCAATAATCAGATAACGGAAGAAGATGTGCAAGCGCTCAATAAATTTGTAAAACCAAATTTTGACGCTTTACAGGAAGAAGGGTATATCACACTTACAACGCACAATAATAAAGCGGATGAAATGAACGCGAAGGCTTTGCGAACATTGACCACTAAATCATTGAAGTACAATGCTGAGATAACAGGAGAATACCCGCCGCATTTGTATCCGATTGAGCCGGAAATGGAGCTAAAAATTGGAGCGCAAATCATGTTTATAAAAAACGATATTTCCTTCGATAAAAATTTTTACAATGGTAAAATGGGGCGCATTGAAGCGCTGAGTGCCGAAGAAATTAGTGTTTATTTTCCAGACGAGAAAAGAAGAATTGTTGTGGAAAAATACGAATGGACAAACATCAAGTACAAGTTGAACGATAAAACTGGCGAGATTGTGGAGGAAGTAATGGGAACTTTCGTGCATTATCCGCTTAAACTAGCTTGGGCAATTACGGTGCATAAAAGTCAGGGATTGACATTTGAAAAAGCAGTTTTGGATGTTTCAGATGTTTTTGCTCCCGGACAGGCTTATGTTGCTTTGTCGCGTTTGAGATCGATGGAAGGACTTGTTTTACTGAGTCCAATGCGCATGAATGGCTTGTCCAACGACCAGCAAGTTGTCGCTTATTCCGAAAATAAAGCCAATGAAAAAACCCTTGAAGTGCAATTGGAATTTGGAACGAAGAAATTTTTATTGGAAACAATTTCAGCAGCTTTTGACTGGTTCGATTTAAATTCTAAATGGGGAATTCATGCCGCGAGTTACCAGATGGCTGGCTTAAAAAGTGAAAAAGGCAAAAATAAATCGTGGGTAACCTTGCAAACACAAGTTATTCAATCCAGTATGGATCCAGCGAAGAAATTCAGAAACCAACTGGAGAATATTTTTAGAACTGAAAGAGTAGATCTGGAATTTGTGCACGAACGCATGCAGGCGGCCTACACCTATTTTTTCAAAACACTGGATGGCGTTTTATCCTCCAATTTAAAGAAAATTGCAGAGTTGAGTCGCGTAAAAAAGACAAAACAATACGCAGAAGAGCTAGAGGAACTTGACGAATTATTGACTGCTGCTATTCTTAAAATCAAAAAGGCGCGCTTACTCATTGAAGCAGTTTTAGCCGGTCGACCAATAACAAAAGAAGTAGTCTGGAACGACGAAATAAAGAATTATAAACTTTCGAAAATTGCTGCGCTAAAACAAGACTTGCGACAAAACCCTTCTTTGTTAGATATTGAAGATGAGGAAATTGATTATATTTCAATTCGTAAAAAAAGCAGCGATATCAAAGAGAAAAAAGAGAAGAAAAGCACCTACGAACAAACATTGGAGCTTTTTAGAATTGGAAATTCCTTAGAGGAGATTAAGCGCATTAGACAAATTTCTTCGCAAACGGTTATCAGTCATTTTGTGCAATTAATCAAAGCGGAAAAGATGGAGTTGAACGAAGTAATGGACGAACAACGGATTTCAGAATTGGCCGATTTCTTTGGCGATTATGAAGGAACATCGCTTTCGCCTTTGAAGGAAAGATTGGGAAATAAAGCCACTTGGGATGAACTGAAATTATACCAAGCTTCAACCATGCGTTAAAAAAGTTTTTCCATTAATGCTTTTGATGGGAAACTTCCAATTTCCCTATTTTGAGGTAAAATCCACCGGATGTATGTTTGGATGGCTTTGCTGTTCGGAAGTCAATTTCTTTTTTAATTGCCGTTCCCAACCGAGAGGTAATTGGTTGAATTGGATTCGACATGTCGTTGAAAGCTATGGAAACGTAGTTTTTATCTTGGTTTTCTTTTGATTGCTGTGCGATAAAAGTTGTCTGTGTAACATTATTCTTTTCCATTTCATTGCCCTTGTCGGACAGGAAAGTCGAATTGCGTTCAATTTCATTTTTTATCTCAGAATTCGGTTGAACCGTATTAGAGGAATCAATGGCTTGTATAAAAGTTTGTTTTTTGGAAACTTGCGTTTTTTGGGTATTCGATTGCGTCAATCTATACGATTCTTGTTTCAATTTATGCGGTGCAAAACGCTTTTCTTTTGATTCTTTTACAGCTAAACTATCGGATACAATTGTTTCAGAAACGACTGCTTTTCCATCGGTTTCAAGTATAGTTTTAGTGGTGTTGAGTAGAAAAAACAGCCCTGCAATACTTGCTGCGATTCCAGCCAAAAGTAGGGGTAAAAAGATTGTTTTTCTGTTTTGTTTAAGTGAATTTTTAGGGTTGAACACAATTTTTAAATCTGCGGATAATTTTGTGTTGCTATACATTTCTTGCACTGCCAACCAGCTTGGATTTGCTGAAATAAATTGACGTAACGCCTTCTCTTTTCTTTCAGAAAGTAAACCTTCTACAGCTGCAATTAGAAATTGTTCTGCGTTTTCGGAAGTTATCTTCGTCTCGTTAAATGTAATTGTTTTCAAATGGGATTTAAAGGATAGTTCCAAAGTGGAAATACCAGGATCGATGGAGACGAATTTCTCCTTTTCGACCTGCAATTGCGGATGTTTTTCAAGAAATATGTGCAATAAAACGGTATCATCTTCCCCTAAGTTTCCTTCCAAGAAATCAAGGTAAAACGCTTCGTAATTTGACAGATTAATTTTAGACATATTAAACACAAACTAATTTATAGTACTATTTCAATTTTTCGGATGTATTCTTTCAAGGCCTGACGGGCTCTAAAGATATACACTTTTACTTGGGATTCATTTAGAGAAGTGATTTCAGCAATTTCCAAATAATTATATCCTTCATAATCTCTTAAAAGCACCACTGTTTTTTGAATTTCAGGCAAACGATCCAACGCTTCATTTAAAATTTCTTTTATATCGAAGGAAACTGCAAATTCTGCCGATCCTATTTCCGCAATTTTTTCAAAGTCACCATTTCGTTTTTCTTTGTTTACCCAATCCACAATTGCATGATAAGCAGTCGTAAACAAATAGGATTTTACTTTTTCGAACGCAACTTCCTGGTGTTTTCCCCAAACTTTAGTGAATGTTTCTTGCACGATATCTTTTGCACTCATCTCGTTTTTAAGATGCTTTAGCGCAAATCGGTAGATATTATCCGAGTAGTTATCAACTGCTAAATTATATTCTTTTGAAGTCATTTATTTGCCGGTTCAAAAGTTAGACTTGCAAGGTGCCGAAAAGTTACATGCTCACGGTAAACCTATTAAAGATTTAAAAATAAAAGCATACTATTTATTCGTAAATATAAATTTAATAACAGAATCTTAAGTTAATCGTATTTTACCATTTATTACTCTCTAATTGCTTTAATTCCAGGCAGTTCAATTCCTTCTAAATATTCAAGCATTGCGCCGCCACCCGTAGAAACGTAGGACACTTTATCTGCCAAATTAAATTTATTTATTGCAGCAACGGAATCGCCACCACCAATTAAAGAAAATGCCCCGTTTGCCGTTGCTTCTACAATTGCATTTGCAACATCTTTTGTTCCTTGCTGAAAGTTTTCCATTTCAAAAACGCCCATAGGACCATTCCATAAAATCAATTTGGAATGTGCTATAATTTCACGACAAGCCTTGGAAGTTTCTGAACCAGTATCCAGACCCATCCAGCCATCTGGAATTTCTCGGATGTTTACTAATTTTCTATTTGCTTCGTTATCAAACTTATCCGCAATTATCGTATCGGTGGGAATGTATAAATTCACGCCTTTTGCTTTTGCATCGTCAATTATTTTCCGCGCCATTTCTAAAAAATCGTCCTCAACGAGTGAACTACCAACTTTCCCGCCTGTAGCTTTAACAAACGTATATGCCATTCCACCACCAACGATTAGGTTATCCACCTTATCCAGTAAACGCTGAATAATGGTGATTTTTGAAGAAACTTTCGCTCCTCCAACAATTGCAGTCAATGGTTTTTCTGTGCTGTTCAGGACTTTATCCACGCTTTTTATCTCTGCTTTCAACAATAAACCAAACATTTTATCATTAGGAAAAAACTTGGCAATTACCGTTGTGCTCGCATGCGCGCGATGTGCTGTTCCAAATGCATCATTCACATATACATCGCCGTGTTTCGCTAGTTCTTCTGCAAAACTTTCCGTTCCAACAGTTTCTCTTTTGTGAAAACGAACATTCTCCAATAATAAGACTTCGCCTGGCTTAAGATTTGCACTCATTTTCAAAGAATTTTCTCCAATGCAATCGTCAGCGAATTTCACCGGAACACCAAGCACCTCTGAGACGTGGTCTACAATATGGCGCAACGAAAATTTAGAATCCGGACCATCTTTCGGTCTTCCTAAATGCGACATTAAAACAACGCTTCCTCCATTTTTTAAGATATGTTGAATAGTTGGCGAGGCTGCACGAATTCTTGTATCATCTGTTATTTCAAATGTTTCTTTGTTTAATGGAACATTGAAATCTACTCGAATTAGGGCGCGTTTCCCGTTGAAATTATACGTATGAATGTCTGACATTTAGTAAATTTTAAGTTTGAGAATACAAAGGTAAGAATGATTTCAAAATTGCGCTTTATTTCATGGTTTGAATTTTAAGCAATAAGGTTGTGAATCTATGTGCATTCCCATTGTTTAGTGTAAATTATTTTTCAGTGAATGAAATGTATTTAAACCTATTCTAAATAAGGATTTATGACAATTAAATGACAAAAAAATTAAATTAAGAGTGCACTTTTGTATTCTGAAATGAACTCAAAAAAGTGTTAGATAAATTCCATAGCATAGCGTTTACACATAGAAATCTAGATGTCAAGGATTTAGGCCTCTTGCCCATTGATGAAAGCAAGCAGTTAGATCGCTTGGCGCATCTAAAAAGCACTATGAATTTGACGGAATTAATGTTTTTGTCGACGTGTAACCGTGTTGAATTTATCTTTTGTTCGGACGACACCGTTAGCACACCATTTTTAATACAATTTTTTGAATCCATCTAC
The DNA here is from genome assembly GCA_041177985.1 of Bacteroidota bacterium. Lineage (GTDB taxonomy): Bacteria > Bacteroidota > Bacteroidia > Flavobacteriales_D > Crocinitomicaceae > M0103. The sequence goes on from JBEDAD010000032.1 coordinate 4,988, forward strand.
CCAGAATTTTCCAACGAACAGAAGAAGCATTTTGCAGAACGGGCGGATGTTTTTAAAGGAACAAATGCTGTTGAACATATTTTGTCTGTTGCTTCTTCCATCGATTCGATGGTAATTGGGGAACGGGAAATTATTACACAAGTAAGAAATGCGTTTGATATTTCAAAAAAATTAAATCTTACGGGTGATTTTATTCGCCTTGTAATGCGACACACAATTGAAACTGCAAAAAGAGTCTACACGGAAACGAGTATTGCAACCAAACCAGTTTCTGTTGTTTCTTTAGCATACCATAAATTGCGTGAAATGAATATTCCGCTGGATGCACGAATGATGATAATCGGAGCAGGAGCTACAAATACAACCATGAGTCGTTTTTTGCGCAAACATGGTTTCAAGAACTTTGTGGTGTTCAACCGAACGCTTTCAAAAGCAGAAAATTTGGCGAAAGATTTACACGGAAAAGCATTCGGTTTGGAGGCATTAGAACATTATAAAGAAGGTTTTGACGTGATTATCTCTTGTACAGGTTCAGATTCGCACATTATCACACCTGAGTTGTATGAAAAAATTCTAATTGGTGAAGAAAGCCGAAAAGTTGTAATTGATATTGCTGTTCCACAAGACTTGCATCCGGAAATACTTTCTAACCATGCGGTGACACATATATCCGTTGATTTTCTGCAAAAGATTTCCAATGAAAACTTGAAAGTGCGTTCCAATGAAATTCAGCACGTAGAAGAGATTATTTCTGAAGCGCTTTTTGATTTCAAACATTTGCAAAAGGTCAGAAATGTAGAGCTTGCAATGCGCGAAGTTCCCTTAAAAGTGAAACAAATTCGTGCAACTGCAATGAATGAAGTTTTTAAAAATGATTTGGATGCGTTGGACGAAAATTCAAAAGAGGTATTAGATAAAATCATTTCCTATATGGAGAAGAAATATATAAGTGTGCCAATGATTATGGCAAAAGAGATTCTAATAAAAAAATAAACTATGCAGCACATTCGAATCGGCTCCAGAGGAAGTGACCTCGCATTATGGCAGGCAAATCATGTCAGAAAACAACTGGAAGAATTAGGATGTTCTGTCGCTATTACAATCATTAAAACGCAAGGAGACCTTATACAGCATCTGAGTTTTGATAAATTGGAAGGAAAAGGATTTTTCACCAAAGAAATTGAACAGGCATTACTGGATGAAACAATAGATTTAGCGGTCCATTCACACAAAGATTTGGAAACAA
>JBEDAD010000033.1:0-3856 GCA_041177985.1 Bacteroidota bacterium
ATTGCGCCACGGAGCCTTTTTTTTGGCGAGTGGTGATTCTAAATTAAAAGAACTTATTTCTCCACCGTACCCAAACGAATAATCCTTCATCTGAGGTGCAAATGTACGACCAACTGCACAAAAGACCAAATAGATTGTTGAATTAGTTGTGAAATCGTTTAGATTCAAATAAATTTGACAATCGTTCGTTACATACACGACAAATAAAAAAACATGCGGTTAATCCTTTTTTTAATGCTCTCGTATACTGCCACTGGACAAATTGGTACCGGACAATGGCGTCTTCATGTTCCCGCGCGGAAAGCAATCGATATTGTTGCAGGAAACGATTTGGTGTATACCGCTTTCGAAAATGGTTTGTTGGAATATGATCCGATTGCCAATGAAACCAGCACGCTGAATGCCGTAAATGGCTTGTCGGATATTAATTTGACCTGCTTTACTTTTGATGCATCTCGGAAAACATTGTATATCGGTTACGAAAACGGAAATCTAGATAAATTACAAGACAATAGAATTACCAATATCCCGGCAATCAAGCTAGCGCAAATTCCTGGATCCAAAAAAATCAACAAAATTGTTAGTTATGGCAATTTTATCTACCTAGCAACCGGATTTTCAATTGTCAAGATCGATCCCGTAAAAGACGAGGTGAAAGACACGTGGTATCCGACCAATGGCAACGATCCAATTTTAGATTTGGCATTTAAAAACGATACTGTTTTCGCGCTTACAGCAACACGCATGTTTGCAGGAAATCTTGGAAATTTTGCGTTGGCAGATCCAAGTGAATGGCAAGTGGACAGCAGATTGGCGAGCTTGACATCGACAGATAACTACAAAGAAATTGAACTTGTTGGGGACGATTTATTCGTTTTATATAGCAAAGTTAACTACGGCGAAGATTCCGTTTTTAAAGTTAAAACCACAGGTTTGGAACTGGTAAATAACGAACCTTTTTCCATGGAGATTTTCTCTATAAGCAATCAAAACGGAAAATTAGCTTTGCAAATTGCTGGTGGTGTTTTTGTGTATAATACGGACTATTCCTACCACCTTGTTGCAAATACGTATTCGTTTGGCGGCGTTCCAAAACCTACTGCTTCTGTTGTTTACGATGGAAATTTATGGATTGCAGACAGTGAAATTGGGCTGGTTCGCTACACAAATGAAAATTTTTCCACGCTTATTTCATTTGAAGGTCCGCCAAAAAAAGCATTTTATTCCATGGATTGGGAAGCTGGTAAAATGGCATTTGCAAGCGGCGGATTATCGTCTATTGAAGCGACCTATAATACTGGTGGAGTTTATGTGTTTGAGGATGAAAAATGGGCATTATTCGACAAGGATAACATGCCACTTTGGAACAATCAAAATATTTGGGATTTCTTGACCGTTTCCATCGACCCAACCAATACTAAACGCATTGCAGTAGGAACATATTCCCAAATTCCAGTTTCCATAATCGAGAACAATGCCCTGGTAACAGACACTTTTACACCCAATAATTCTCCTTTAGAATATACAGAAAACGGCGCTACTTCAGCAATGGTAACAGCGGTAAAGTACGATGCCGAAGGAAATCTTTGGGTACTGAATGGGTACGCAGAAAACCCGCTGAAGGCACTTACAAAGGAAGGAACGTGGTTTTCCTTCGATTGCGGCAATGCAGCAAAAAATAAATTATCCAAAAAAATGGTTATTGACTACAATGGTAACAAGTGGTTTGCAATCGAAAATGGCGGATTATTCGGCTACAATGACAATAATTCCATCAGTAATCCTGCCGATGATAAAAAGGTAAATTTAAACACGAATGAAAATACTGGGGCTTTACCATCCAATACCATAAACGCTTTGGCGGTAGATTTTGACAACGAAATTTGGATTGGAACAGATAATGGTTTTGCCATTCTTTACAACTCCGCTAACGCCTTCGATGCGGAACCAGGTGAATACAACGCACAAAGAATTAAGCTGGAATACGAAGGAAATGTGGAATACGTGCTTGGAAACACAAACATCACTGATATTGAGGTAGACGGTGGAAATCGCAAATGGTTTGGCACGGCAAATTCAGGAATTCTTTTGCTTTCGCCAGATGGGCAAACCATTTTACAACAATTTACAACGGAAAATTCACCCCTGATTTCCAACGTTATAATCGACTTGAAACTGGATCAATCTACCGGTGAATTATTCATTATTACCGACAAAGGATTGGTTTCTTACCGAACCGATGCAAGCTACGAAGATTCGGAATATTCTAATGTTACCGTCTTCCCAAATCCTGCACATCCGGATTTTGAAGGCCCCATTACCATTCAAGGAATTCGCTACAACTCCGATGTGAAAATTACGGATATTGCAGGAAATTTAGTTTACCAAACAACTTCCAATGGTGGAACGGCAACTTGGAACGGCAAAACGCTATCTGGGCAAAAAGTGGCTACTGGGGTTTACCTCATCTGGACAGCAGCAAACGAGGGAAAAGGCCGAAAAGTTGGAAAAGTATTGGTTGTTCATTAACCGTATTCGTGAAAGAAACCGATAAAGCAATTTTCTTGCACCGCATCCATTTCTCAGAAAGCAGTTTAATTGTAACTTTTTACACCTTTCGTAATGGACTACAAAAATTTATTTTCCAAGGAGCAAAGAAAAAGCCTTCTGGGTTGTTTCCGCTTTCCCTAAGTGAAATCAATTACTACCGCCGACCAGATAGCGATTTAGGGAAGGTAACGAATGTACAGCCGTACCACATGTTGCATCAATTAACTGGAAACCCTTTAAAATCAACAATCGCATTTTTTATCGGAGATGTTTTAAAGCAATGCTTGCAAACCGACCAATCCGATCCAAGACTCTTTTATTTTGTGGAACAACAGATTATTTTATTAGATGCAGAGGAAGAAGTTTCCCTTTTTGCACTAAAATTCTTGCTGCAATTTGCTGAACACATGGGAATCGATCCGAGTTTGGAAGTAGTAAATAAAAAATACTTTTACCTACAAGATGGGGAATTTTCAGATAGTGAAAGAAGGGGTGAAATTGTCAGCAAGGAGGGCGCTGCCGAATTGATCCAAGAACTTTTGCGTTCCAATAAAACAGAAGGGTTTTCGAAAGAAACGAAGCGAGAAACATTGGAAACGCTGCTGCTCTATTATAAACTACACATTCCTAAATTCGACGTGCAAAAGTCGCTGGAGATTGTGCGCGATATCCTTTACACCTAAAGGTTATCTATTGAAATGCGATAGAAAAATTATTTCTTTGTAGAAAGCGGCTCGCGAATAAACAGTTCAGAAAAATCCAAGTTTTCCATGGAATTGGTTTTAAAATCTTGAATGCGCGTATTGATAATCACCATGAAATCATCCGTCATAATTGGCATTACTGGTGCTTCATCGATAATCATCTGGTCACATGTTGCCAGCAAATTATTTCGATCCTGTTCGTCCAATTCTTTTAAAGCGGCTTCAAATAAAGCATCGTATACTTTGTTGCGGAACCTAAAATTATTTACTTGCGCTGAATTTGTTAGGTTCTTACCACTGTAAAATAAACTTAAAAAATTCTCCGGATCTGAATAATCCGCCAACCAACCGGAACGCCAAATTTTTGCTTTACCCGAGGCAATAGCTTTTTCTCGTTCTGCTAGTGAACATAGCTTTATTTTTAGGCGAATATTTAAATTTTGTTGGAGTTGTTGTGCAATTCCAATACACATTTTATGTACCGAAGATCCTTTAATTGCATTCACATAAAACTCTAAAACAGGAAAACCTTTTCCTTTCGGGAATCCTGCTTGCGCCAAAAGTTGCTGTGCTTTTATAACATTGTACGAATAGCCTGTTAC
>JBEDAD010000034.1:0-2743 GCA_041177985.1 Bacteroidota bacterium
ATACAGCAATTTATTGCATAAACGATGCTAACACGAACTATTCTTATTATTACTGGATTATTGGAACACCAAACCAGGGACTAAAAAGTGCTTACACCACTCCATTTGACACGACAGAAATTCTTTTAGAATATTGATACAATAAGTTGTATTATAAGTGTAATTTAAATCGCGCGATCTAATTTACTCGTCCTCCAATACTTCACGCAATTTCTGGCGCAATTGTCTAGTATAGGTTTCAATCAAATACTTCAAATAGTTCGGCGTGCTTTTGGAAATGCATTTTGTATAGTGCTTCAACCTATATTCTATGTGTTCTTCCAAATAATTCAACAATTCCAGAGCATGGTAAAAATCTGTTGCAGCATCGCGGATAATTACAAAATGATTTTCCATCGAAAGATCAACTGCTTCTTTACCCTTAATACCATTTTCTAAACAGTTGTAATACGTTTGCTTGATATTGAATTTATCTAAAACACTCGTATCCATGAGTTCTTTCATTGGTTTGGAGAATTCAAATTCTACTTCAAATTCCAAGTCGTCATTTTCCGTTAAACGGGATTCTAAGAAACGATCGGGAAAGCGGAACGCATCTTGCCAGTTCAAATAATCCTGCCAGAATCCAAAACGCCGAACATTGTTTCCTAAATCAATTAATTTGAACTGATCCTTGTTCGGTAATTTTCGGGAACCTCTTCCAATCATTTGGTGGTAAAGTGTCAAGGATCTTGTAGCGCGATTTAAAATAATCGTCTGAACAGTTGGCTCATCAAATCCGGTAGTTAAAATCCCAACGGAACTCAATATGGCATCTGGTGAAGTTTTAAACCATCTCAAAACATCTTTTCTGTCTTTATCGCTAAAGGTTGAATCTAAATGGCGTATGTTATAACCGCGTTTTTTGAAGGTTTCTTCCACCCGCAAAGAAGTATCAATTCCGGAATTGAAAATGAGTGTTTTATTTCCAACTGCAACTTCTTCGTACGCAAAAAGTAGTTTTTCTTGCATGAAAAAATTTCCATAAACCTGATCGGAGCTGCTCACCGTGAAATCGCCATTCGAACCGATTTTCAAGCCGTGTAGGTTTACATCGTACGTATACGTTTCTGCATCAGCTAAATAACCACTTTCAATTAAAGAAGAAATACTTTCGCCAACAATCAATTTATTGTAGTTGTCATTTAGCGGAAGTGCTTTGTTACTACTCAATGGTGTTGCCGTTACGCCGAGAATATTACCACCTTCATAAAACTGAAAAATCTTCCGGAAACTATTGTAGTGCGCTTCATCGACAATTACCAAACCTACATTTTCAATGAAATTTTCATCTTCATTTAAACGGTTATTCAATGTTTCTACCATTGCGATAAAGCAATTGAATTCGTCTTGGTTGTCAATTTTCTTGACATCGCTGTTGATTACTTTATTGTTTACTCCAATTGCATGTAATTGCTTGGAAGTTTGAACCGAAAGCTCAATTCTGTGTGTCAGAATCAATACCTTTTCATTTGTTTTTTCAATAAATTTCTTAGCGATTTCAGAAAAAATAACTGTCTTCCCTCCTCCAGTTGGAAGTTGAAAAAGAAGATTGAAATTCTTCCCGTTTTTCTCAAGCTCTTCTACTATAGAATGAACAGTTTTTTCTTGAAAAGGGTAAAGTGTTTTTGCTTCGTATAACTCTGTGTCTATCATTCTATTTCTGCCAAAATGGGCTACAAAAATACCTCCTTTTATTCGAAATAAAAAATTTATTATCTGAGTCAGACGGATTAAGCTTTCTTTTTAGCTTTTTTTAAGACCGCTTGGTTTTATTTATTTTTTGTAGGTGTTCTTTTTCAATAGTTTAAGAGAAAGGTTAACTTCTTTTTTCTTTTTTTGAAGCGGCAGATATTTTTTGTTGATTTTTAGATAATGGTAATCTGATGCATTTTTATTCTTTTTATTCGCGATAAAAAAATTATTTTTGTAAGTGACTTAAAAGCTAATCTTTTTATGTCTAGGCAAATAAAATACGTTATCTAAAATTATAAAATATGAGTGAAATTGAAAAAGTAAATTGTTTGATTATCGGTTCTGGACCTGCAGGTTACACTGCCGCAATTTACGCTGCTAGAGCGGATATGAAACCTGTTATGTATCAAGGAATGCAACCTGGCGGACAATTAACAACGACAAATGAAGTGGAGAATTTCCCAGGTTATCCGGACGGAATTTCTGGACCGGAAATGATGGTGCAATTAGAAGCACAAGCGAAACGATTTGAAACAGATGTGCGATTTGGTTTTATCACGAAAGTTGATTTTTCTGGTGCTGTGCACAAATGTTGGACAGAAGAAGGGCATGAAATCCATGCAAATACTGTAATTATTTCTACTGGCGCATCCGCAAAATACCTCGGATTAGAAAGCGAACAAAAATACTTACAACTTGGTGGAGGCGTTTCTGCTTGCGCTGTTTGCGATGGTTTTTTCTACCGCGGACAAGAAACCGTAATCGTTGGTGCTGGTGATTCTGCTTGCGAAGAAGCGCATTACCTTTCTAAATTATGCACAAAAGTTACGATGCTTGTGCGAAAAGAAGAATTTAGAGCTTCTAAAATCATGGCGGAACGTGTCAAAAACACTAAAAATATTGAGATTTTATTCAATACAGACACGGTTGAAGTTTTAGGCGATGGAAATGTTGTAACTGGCGCACACGTTAAAAACAGCAAAACAGGTGAAGAAAAAATTATTCCATG
>JBEDAD010000035.1:0-5210 GCA_041177985.1 Bacteroidota bacterium
TAGTGTTAGCCAACGAGGATATTCAATTAAAAGGGGAAGTTTTAAGTTTTCCAGAAACAATAGTTTGCTTAAAAGGAAAAGAAAATCAGTTGTTTATTCAATATGCCGCCGAGCATCCAAAACGCCAGCAGGCGCAAAGTGCATGGGATTACTTGAATAAATTATACCAGCAAGACCAATTATTTTCGAGCCATAAAAAAACGGCTCGGTTTGTTGCCAATGAAATTAAACGTATCAACAATGAAGATCAAAAATTCCTTGCGGATTTAAGTCCGGAAACGTATATTTCATGGTATTTACCTGTGCGAAAATTGGTAAGTTCCGTGTCAACCGTAGCGCAATACCGTCCAGCCGAAATCCCTGCAACCATTGCCGCATATAGAAAATTAAATTATTCAGATCAGCGTTTGTATACCAGTGGATTATTGAAAGACGCGCTCGAAAGCCATTACTGGTTGCTGGAGAATATGGGGAAATCTTTGGATTCTGTATTCCTAGAAATGAATACTTCTACAGATTACCTGCTCCAGAGTGTTCAACACGATACAGAAAAATACAATTCCTTAACTATTTTTTTATTTAATCTTTTAGAAAGCCATAGCTTGTTTGCTGCTTCCGAATACTTGGCATTGAAAGTACTGAATCAAAACAGTTGTCTCGTTGAAGAAGGTATTGCAAACCAATTGGAATCCTATCGAAAGATGAAGGTTGGAAATACAGCGCCCGATATTCAATTTAGTGCGTATGCAATAAAAAATGGCAATTCTATTGAGAGTCCTAAAAGCTTATCCGAAGTTCAATCCACGTTTAAATTAGTATTTTTCGGCGCAAGTTGGTGTCCAATGTGCGTGGAGGAAATGACGCGTTTAATCCCGTTTTACGAAAAATGGAAAGCCAAAGGAGTGGAAGTTGTATTCGTTTCATTGGATACGGATAAAAAAGCATTTACCGATTTCGCGAGCACTTTTCCATTTATTAGCAGCTGCGATTTTAAAAAATGGGATACACAGGCAGCAAAATCTTTCTATATTTCCGGAACGCCAACCTTGTTTTTACTGGATGCCGAACAAAAGATTTTACTCAGACCAGTATCGTTGCAGCAAATAGACGCTTGGTTGGATTATTACGGAAATAAATAAGAAAATCAATTTCTTTTATTCGGCTGATGTAAGCGAAATCTGCTAAATTTCTGTGGAAAATGGATTCCAAATTCCTGTTGGAGAACAGTAAACGGATATGTATCTTTGCAGCATGAGAAAAAAAATCCTTCTTTTAGGTTCAGGTGAATTAGGAAAAGAATTCGTCATTGCCTGTCAGCGTTTAGGTCAATATATTATTGCTGTAGATAGCTACGCTGGTGCGCCTGCCATGCAAGTAGCACAAGAATTTGAAGTTATCAATATGCTGGATGGCGATGAATTAGATCGTATCGTAGCAAAGCACCAACCAGATATTATAGTTCCGGAAATTGAAGCAATTCGAACAGAACGATTTTATGCTTACGAAGCCCAAGGAATTCAAGTTGTTCCGAGTGCAAAAGCAGGAAATTTCACCATGAACCGAAAAGCTATTCGCGATTTGGCAGCTAAAGAAGTTGGTGTTAGAACAGCAACTTACCGCTATGCTTCTACTTTGGAAGAACTAAAAAGTGGTGTGGATGTTTGCGGAATGCCTTGCGTTGTCAAACCACTGATGTCGAGCTCCGGAAAAGGACAATCCGTCATCAAAAAAGAGGAGGATATTGAAAACGCGTGGAACTATGCATTGGAAGGTTCTCGCGGTGATTTAATGGAGGTAATTGTTGAAGGATTTATTGATTTTGAATATGAGATTACACTTTTAACAGTCACACAAAAAGAAGGCGAAACCTTGTTTTGTCCGCCAATTGGACACCGACAAGAACGCGGTGATTACCAGGAAAGTTGGCAGCCAATGCCAATGGACCCAGCACATTTGAAAGAAGCGCAGCAAATGGCTGCCGACGTAACAAAAGCGCTTGGTGGAGCTGGAATCTGGGGCGTTGAATTCTTTATAACCAAGGAAGGCGCATATTTTTCAGAATTATCGCCACGTCCGCACGATACTGGAATGGTGACACTTGCCGGAACACAAAATTTATCTGAATTTGAATTACACGCCCGCGCAATCTTGGGAATTCCTATTTCAGAGGTAGTTTTGGAACGAAATGGCGCAAGTGCGGTAGTTTTGGCAACAAGTGAAAGCAATGAGCAACCTGTTTTTTCAGGATGGAACGAGGCTGCTCAGTTTAAAAATACGGACTTTAAAATCTTCGGAAAACCAAGCACACGTCCATACAGAAGAATGGCTGTTGCGCTAGCTTACGGGCAAGAAGACGTGAAAGAACTTGTCGAAAAAGCGAAAGAAGTTGCCCGAAAAATAGCCGTTAAATAGCTTTATTTTAACAATCCCAATGCTATTTTCATACGAATAATTCGTTTAGCGGAAGCATCCACTTTTTTCTTGAAATCGGCGTCTGTCTTGTATTTTTTCAAGATGTCGCTGTGCGCTTTTTTTGCATCAACCGGCATTAGAACGATGTCGCAACCAGCCGCAACAGCTTTCACTTCGCATTGTGGAATACTCGCCACACCGCCCATATTCATTGCATCGGTAACGATTAATCCTTTGAACCCAAATTCTTCGCGCAGCAATTGTTTTACAATAACTTCAGAAGTTGTAGCGGGCATTCCTTTCGTATCGTATTTCGGATTATTCGTAACACCAATATGTGCAACCATGATGGAAAGAACGCCATGTTCAATTAGCGTAGGGTAATTTCCAATTTCCTTCAATTCACCATTAATCATTTGCAACGATTTGTGCGTATCGCCTGAAACTAAACCATGACCGGGGAAATGTTTTGCAGTAGCAAGGATATTTTTGTTTTGTGTTTCCTGGATAAAAGCATCCGACCAAGGAATAATATTCGCAGGAACAGCGCCAAAGCTTCTAAATCCAACCGTTTTATTCGGTGACATATCCACCACCGGTGCAAAGTTGTAATTGATTCCGATAGCATTTAATTCGTCTGAAATAACTTGCGCAACGGTTTTAACTTCGTCAATTGTTGTTAGTTCGTTCGCTTTTTTTACTGGCGTAGAACCAATTATTTTACGGTTCACCAAACTCGGTTCCGCATCGGCACTGTATAAAAATGGCAAATTCCCAAGGGAATCGTTCAATGCTTCAAATCCTGCAATCCAGTTTTTAAATTCCGCTTTCGTACCGTTTAACATTAAAACACCGCCAATAATTCGCTGTTGAATGTGGCTTTTTATCGTCGATTCCGTTTGACCAAGTCTACCAACTGCCGGCATAATAAGTTGCGCAACGATAGCAGTATCGTCCAAGGTAGCGAATACTCGTTCCACTTCTGTATCCAGTTCTTTGTTCTCAGAAAGATAATCGCTAAGCTTAAATTCCACTTTCACGGTTGGTTGAATGCGTTTGATAACTGTTTTTTTGTCCGGTTGATTTTGAGCGCAACTTTGAAACAAAACAGCAAAAAGAATTGGTACTAATAGAAATTTATTCACGGTTAAAAATTTTTGAAACATAAACGTTAAAATTAAGTTCTTTCATCAAGTTAGAAGACCTATTACGCAGTGTTTTTTTCACTATGCCTTTGTCAATAACCATACCGAAGCCCATAATCGGAAGTTTCAAGCGATTATTGGTGAGTTTACTCGTTAATCCAAACCGTAAATCGTGGAATTTTAAAGTATCGCCACAGCGCTCGGTTGTGTAATAGCCATTGGAAATAAATTTCAACCGTTTAGTATAATTTGTTTCCGGCCATTTCAATGAGTTTAACGGCATTTTATGCTTCGCAATTGTATCGATATCGTTCGGATTAAAAGGATAAAAGATAGATTTGTAGCCCACATAATAATTGGTTTTATCTTCTACCAGAACCATCCAATAAAAACTGGTTAATGGCATAGGAGTTACCATTGCATTTCTTGTTTTTAGCCCATTTTCCGAGAAATAAGTTTTAGAATCCGATAGTATGGTAAGTTTCACAATTACGCCCCACAACAAATAAGCGGAGGAATAATAAATTCCAATCCAATTGATGCGCGATCGCCAGTAGCTATCACGTTTTAAAAACAATGCAATTAGCACACAAATCATAAATGGAACGGTATACAAAGGATCGATTACAAAAACGGTATTGAATGTGATACGGTAATTAAAAGGCCACAGAAATTCCGTTCCATAATTGGTAAACATATCTAGTATTGGATGCGTTATAATTCCTAGGAAAAACAACCAAATCCAAGTTTTTTGTTCGTATTTCTTTTTATACAAACGGTGCACCAGCCAACCCAAAACAGGACCTGCTATAAGCGCAAATAGCATAGAATGCGAAAACCCACGGTGCATCAATGCCGCGTCGATTGGGTGAAAGAAAGCCGTTAGAAAAACATCTAAATCTGGAATAGTTCCGGCAATTGCTCCCCAAAGTGCTGCTTTTGCACCCATTTTTCTTCCTGCAACTGCTTCTGCAACTGCTGCGCCTAATACTATTTGTGTTAACGAATCCATAGTTATCTTAAAATAAGATTTTTTTTTTCGCGGTAAAGATACATTCTTGTAACCACATCTGCGTTGTCCCGCAACGTAAAACAATGTTGGGTTGTAGATTAATTGGATAACATTATTTTTAGTGCTTTTGTTTGAATAGTTCTGTAAATTATGTAACTTCAAGAAACATACTAAGCTAAATAAAACTACATGTTACACAACCAATCCATCAAATACTGGGCGGAAGATGATCGCCCAAGAGAAAAACTTGCACTTAAGGGAAAAGCATCTTTATCCGATGCGGAATTACTCGCTATTCTTTTAGGTTCTGGTTCACGCAATCAAACCGCAGTTGAATTAGCCCAAGATTTATTGAAGCATGCAGATTATGATTTGGGGATTTTTTCAAAATTAAGTTTACAAGATCTGAAAAAATTCAAAGGAATAGGGGAGGCAAAAGCGATTTGTATCCTCGCCGCTTTGGAATTGGGGCGCAGGCGGAAGGAAACGGAAGGTAAATTAAGGTTGAAAATCACTTCCTCCAAAATCGTTTACGATTACATGCGTTCTTCACTTTTGGATTTGGAACACGAAGAATTTCACATCCTACTGTTGAACCGCGCAAACGAAATCATGCGAAGAGAACTCGTTTCGATTGGCGG
>JBEDAD010000036.1:0-5057 GCA_041177985.1 Bacteroidota bacterium
TAGGAACTGATTTTGGCGTTCTCGGGAATGAAGAAGTGAAATCCATCTCAACAGGTCGCGCGTATGGTTTAGAGTTTTTATACCAACAAAAAATGGTGAAAGGATTTTACGGAATTGTTGCGTACACTTTTGTGACTTCCGAATTTTTAGATAAAAATAACACGTTCGTTTCCAGCTCTTGGGACAGTAAACACATTGTTTCCATTACTGGTGGAAAGCGATTTAAAAGTGGTTGGGAAGTAGGTTTCCGCTGGTTATTTTCCGGTGGATCTCCTTTCACTCCAATTGACCAGTCTACATCGAGCATCAAGCAAATTTGGGACGTTACCGGTCAAGGAATTCCGAACTATAATTTATTGAATACACAACGTGAAAGCAATTACCACCAGTTAAATATCCGCGTCGACAAAAAGATATTTTTGGAGAAGTTTGCGCTAAATTTTTACTTGGATATTCAGAATGCGTATGGGTACAAGACAAAAGTTGCACCGATTCTATTGTTGGTAAAAGATGCGAACGGAAATCCAGTAACAGATCCAACGGATCCTAGCAAGTACCAAACGAAATTTATTGAAAATACTGCAGGTATTGTGCAACCAACACTGGGAATTATCGTCGAATTTAACACCAAAAAGAAGGTTAAATAAAAGCGAAATCCACACGCCTGTTGCGCTGTTTACCTTGTTGCGTTTTATTTGAATCAATAGGAGCGGATTCACCTTTGAATTCCACTTCTATTTTGTCGCGACTCAAGCCATTAGTCACGAAAAAATCGATAAGCGCTTGCGCACGTTTTTTGGATAATTCAATATTGTAGGCATCGCTTCCATCCGAGTCGGTGTGGCCTGTAACTTTAATTCTAAGATCCGAATGACCATTCACCACTCGAATCATCCGTTTTAAGAAATCGGTGTATTCCGGTCGAATAATAGCTTGGTTGTAATCAAAGTAAATTGGTTGAAACACAAAATTAGTGCGCTCACTTTCTCTAATGAATGGCGCGCTGTAGCCGTTTTTAAGGTCATTTATGAAAATTGCAAACCAACTTTGAGCTGCTGGAGATTTTTCCGTTGCTGAGAATGCATTGGTAGATTTGTAAAGGATTAATTTACCCGTATTTCTCGAGCAATCTGAACTCTTATATTTCCCCTCCAAATAACCGGTTTGCTCGTTGTAAACTAACTTCGCATCAATGTTGCACCAAACAATTTTTGGCGGATTCTTTTGCTTTTCGACTTTTAATTGGTTGAAATTTATTTCATTTCCAGCAACTGTTCCTTTAATGGTTTTGACAGCAAAAAATTCAGTGTTATTTACTTCGTCTCGGCTTTTACCTTCGACTTTTTTTCCTTCGACAGAAAATTGAAGGTAAATTAAACTTCCCTGCTCATTTTTATACCCATCTTTAACCATAATTCCTTGCCAAACCCCAGTGAAATCAACTTGTGAAAAAGCAGAAACAAATGGAAAAATTAAGGGTAAAAAGAAAAAAAGTAAATTTCTCATGGTTTTCTTATTCGTAAAAATGTAAAAAATGTTCCGAAAAAAGGAATTGAAAGTGAACTTTGTTTGTTTAAATTTGTTGAAATACTAAATCATACGTATGAAAAAAGCAATTTTAATAGCACTAGCAACAAGTTTTACCGCAATTAGTTCATGTACTTTGAAAGCTCAAGATACTGCGGAAACGCCAATAAAAGCACAATCCATTCATACTTTCAAAGTGAAAGATATTGACGGGAAGGAATTTGATTTTGCCAGTTTGAAGGGAAAAAAAATACTTATTGTTAATACAGCTTCAAAATGTGGATTGACACCACAATACGAGCAGTTGGAAGAATTATATAAAACCTACAAAGAAAACAATTTCGTGATTATAGGTTTCCCTGCAAATAATTTTATGAGTCAGGAACCAGGTTCTAATGTAGAAATCGCAGAATTTTGTCAGAAAAATTATGGTGTCTCTTTCCCGATGATGTCCAAGATTTCTGTGAAAGGAAACGACATGGATCCAATTTACCAATTTCTTACACAAAAGGAAAAAAATGGCGTTGAATCTAGCGATGTAAAATGGAATTTTCAAAAGTACCTGATAAACGAACAAGGAGAATTAGTGAAAGTTGTAGGACCGAGAACCTTGCCAACAGATGCTGAAATCACCACTTGGATCGAGGGAAAAAACTAAAATAGAAAAATTCCAATTAACGCGTTAATAATAAACGGTATTTAAGTGCAATCTAACACTTAAATAGATGGATATAATAAGACCTACAATCCGAATGCTCATTTTAAGTGTTCGGATTTTTTTTCGTTAATATTTTGTTGATAAGTTAGTTCTTTCCTCGCTTTGATGTTGCTCTAAAATGGGCTTAATTTCTTATTTTTGTTGGTTCATCAAAAAAATCATTTTCCAAAAGGAACATTATGAGTGAGGATATTAAAAAAGATAATTATTCAGCGGATAACATCCAGGTTTTAGAAGGATTAGAAGCGGTTCGTAAGCGTCCTGCCATGTACATCGGTGATGTCGGCGTGAAAGGACTTCACCATTTGGTGTATGAAGTTGTGGATAATTCCATCGATGAAGCTTTGGCTGGACATTGTGATACAATTGGCGTTTGGATCAACGAAGATAATTCCGTTACGGTTAAAGATAATGGTCGTGGAATTCCTACCGCAATGCACACGAAGGAGAAAAAGTCAGCGCTTGAGGTTGTAATGACTGTTTTGCATGCCGGTGGTAAATTTGATAAAGATACCTACAAAGTTTCCGGTGGATTACATGGAGTTGGTGTTTCTTGTGTAAATGCGCTGTCGATTCATTTAAAAGCAACCGTTCGAAGAGACGGAAAAATATTTGAACAAGAATACAGTATCGGGAAACCTTTATACGATGTTCGTGAAATTGGCGATTCTTCTGAACATGGAACGGAAGTAACCTTCAGACCAGATAGTTCAATTTTCGATATCACAGAATACAACTACGACACTGTTGCAGCAAGAATGCGCGAATTGGCGTTTTTGAATAAAGGAATTACAATTACGCTAACCGATTTACGTTTCCCGGACGAGGATGGGAAATACCCAAATAACGTCTTCCATTCCGAAGGTGGTTTACGCGAATTTGCACAATATTTAGATAGAAACAGAGAATCTTTGATTCCGGATGTTATCTATTTTGAAGGCGAACGAGAAGGTATTCCTGTAGAGGTTGCGTTGACCTACAACACTTCCTATACCGAAAATATTCAAGCGTATGTTAACAACATCAATACACATGAGGGAGGAACGCATCTTTCTGGTTTCCGACGTGGATTAACGAATACCTTAAAAAAATACGCGACAGATTCAGGAATGTTGACCCGTGAGAAAATTGAAATCGATGGAGATGATTTCCGCGAAGGTTTAACTGCTGTGCTTTCTGTGAAAGTGCAAGAGCCGCAATTTGAAGGTCAAACAAAAACAAAACTTGGAAACAGAGAAGTAACCGCTCCAGTTAGTCAGGCGGTTTCAGAAATGTTATCTTCTTATTTGGAAGAGCATCCTGCTGAAGCGAAGATAATCGTAGATAAAGTAATTCTTGCTGCTCGTGCACGTCATGCTGCTCGAAAAGCACGTGAAATGGTGCAGCGCAAGAATGTATTAACCGGTTCTGGACTTCCAGGAAAATTAGCGGATTGCTCTGAAAAAGATCCTGCTGCTTGCGAGATTTACTTTGTCGAGGGAGATTCTGCGGGCGGAACAGCAAAACAAGGTCGCGATCGCCATTTTCAAGCGATTATGCCATTGCGTGGTAAGATTTTGAACGTTGAAAAAGCAATGCAGCATAAAATCTTCGAAAACGAAGAGATTAAAAATATGTACACGGCTTTAGGTGTTAGAATTGGAACAGAAGAGGATTCCAAAGCACTGAACATGGAGAAATTAAGATACCACAAGATTATTATCATGTGTGATGCCGATGTCGATGGTTCGCATATCGAAACCCTTATTTTAACGTTCTTCTTCCGTTACATGAAAGAATTGATTGAAAACGGTTACATCTATATTGCTACGCCGCCATTGTACCAAGTGAAAAAAGGAACAAAATCGGATTATGCTTGGAATGAAGACCAACGCGATATTTTAATCAATGAATTAAAAGGCGGTGGAAGTGAATCTTCTGTAAACGTACAACGTTACAAAGGTTTGGGTGAAATGAACGCGGAACAATTGTGGGAAACTACAATGAATCCAGAAACGCGCACATTGCGTCAAGTTACAATTGACAATGCAGCAGAATGTGATCAGATTTTCTCCATGTTGATGGGCGATGATGTTCCTCCAAGAAGAGAATTCATTGAGAAAAATGCAAAATACGCGAAAATTGATATTTAATCCATTTTCATGAATCTAGTTAAAACGCCTTTTTTTTAAGGCGTTTTTTTTTGAATTAATTTTTTAAGTAGATATAATTTACGTGCAAGTTTGTGAAGGAAACAACATCTTAATGTAAAGAAACAATTATCAGAGTAATAACAAACAATTTCAAATATGCTTAAAATCAGTTTATTCAGTATTTTACTTTTAGTGTTGCATCAAAAAATTGCTGCGCAAGGATTCTATGACCGCGCAACCGTCCAGACAATTGAAGTTTTCTTTTCTGCCACGAATTGGGATGCACAATTAGATGCACTAGCTTCCTCAACGGAAGATTATCTACTTGCAGATTCCGTTCGTATAAATGGCATTGTTTTCGACAGCGTTGGCGTAAAATACAAAGGAAATAGTTCCTACAATGCAAATAACAATAAAAACCCTATTCACATTGAGTTAGATTACGTGCATGGAAGTTATGATTACCAAGGATATACAGATATTAAGTTGCAAAATGGTTACCAAGATCCATCCATGATTCGCGAAGTGTTATCCTATGCAATTTTGGAGCAATACATGGATTGTCCAAAAGCAAATTTCGCCAATGTTTATATCAATGGAACCTTGAGAGGTTTATATTCCAGCGCTGAAAGCATCAACAAAAAATTCTATGGCGATCATTACTATACTTCGGATGGCGC
>JBEDAD010000037.1:0-6159 GCA_041177985.1 Bacteroidota bacterium
CTTTGTCTTCGTGCAATGCTTTTGTCAGTAATACTTGCGCAATTTGTGTGAAAATCCCAATAATTAGTAGAATTAACCATTCCTTTCCTTGCGGAAGAACAAAATCAAATAAGCACCAAACGGACATAATTGGAATGGAAAGCATCGGAAAGTAAATAACGATATTTATCGGCGTGTCGGTAGCTTTTAATTTTACAATAGCCGTATACGCAATGCCCGAAAATGCTGCGGAAATTATCCCTAATCCGAGCCACGTATAGTTAATCAAAACAACCGATTTCCCATCCGAAAGAAGGTTGTTGAAACTGATTAATCCGACACCAATAAAAGCAATAAGAATGAACAGCCACTGTAATTTCAGAACTTTTTCCTTTAGGAACAGCAACGCAAATAGCACTGTAAAAACTGGCGCAAGGTATTGTACGGTGGAAGCAATCGCTAAGGGCAAATAGTGGATGGAATAAAAGAAAATGGTGAGCGCAATCATTCCGGAAGTTCCGCGCACAAGCAACCATTTCCGATTGTTCCCCAAGATGGAAAGTCCGCGATTTTTCAAAATAAAATAACTGATAACGAAGGAAATTATGGAACGTGCCAAAACTAATTCGTGTGCTGGAATTTTTTGTGTTCCAGGGAGAAGCTGTTGTTCTGGACCTGCGCCCATGATTTTCACCAAGAAATTCACTACTAAAAACGATAATCCAGAAAGAATAATATACAGAATTCCTTTATGCATTTGCCAAAGGTAGATATCGTTTCGCATTACAAGTTTCTTTTTTAAAAATTATATTTTTTTTTCTTTTCCTGTTAATTTAATAGATTTCATAGCTTAAATCGAGCAACTATCGACTTCTTCCATGCTTTTTGGAAACATTTTCAGTAAATTTGTAAAGCATAAAAAAAGGAAACAATTGGAAAATAAAAAATACTATACGGAAAGAATAATAGCTTGCACCATTGAATTCGAGAAGGCAAATCGGCGTTACCAGCTTTTTGGTACCTTGCGATTACTTTCCTTCCTCGGAATTGGCCTTTCTGCTGTTCTATTTTGGGGTTCTATCTTTATGCTTCTTCCAATTTGCCTGTTTTTTGCGTTGTTCCTAATGTTGGTAAATTTTTCGGTCGATGCCAAGTATTTACGGGATAAAAAAAAGCAAATTATTGAGATAAATCAAAAGGAATTGCAGGTTTTAGAAGGGAATTGGCTGCATTTTAAAGAAGGAAACGAATACAAGAATCCCGCGCACGCATTCGCAATGGATATGGATTTATTTGGTAAAAAAAGTATTTACCAGTTGTTGAACAGAACGGTTTCCAGAAAAGGCTCGGATTTATTGGCAGAGCAATTAATGAACGGCACTGAAGCAACGAAATTATCTAATGAAGCAATCGAAGAGCTTTCGAAACAAGCGGATTGGTGCCAGGAATTCATGGCGGAAGGAATGGTTTTCAAAGAAGATTCTTTGGAAAAAGAATTCCATAAAATCAATCAAAATGCTGCGCCTTTAACTTTGTTTGACAAGGTGGTTTGTTATGTGATTCCCGTGGTTTCGATCGTTATGACTGCGTTTTACGCATTAAATTTTCTATCGGATAGCCTTTTTCTGCTGTATGTTGTAGCCGTTTTTGCAGTTATTGGCCGAAATTTAAAACGGATAAATACGATTTCTGCTCGGGTTACAGCGTATAGTTCGCAGGTGAAAATGTTTCAACGCCAATTGCAACTCTACAAGGACGTTTCTTTTCAATCGGAATTAATGCAAAAGAATCGGGAATTACTGTTTTCCCAACAAGATAGTTTATTGGTTTCCTTGCGCGAATTGGAGAAGATTCAACAAAGGATGGATCTTAGAATGAATATTCTGGTTGGTGCAGCTTTGAATTTTTTCCTTGTATGGGATTTTCAAGTACTTAAGCAGTGGGAAAATTGGCGTATAAAAAATGCAGACCAACTTGGAAATTGGGAAAAACAATTGGCTCAAATTGAAGTATGGATTTCTGGTGCAATCTATAAAGTTAATTTTCCAGAAGTCGTTTTTGCTAAATTCTCCGCTACAGACGCTATTCAAATTCAAGATTTGGGTCACCCGTTTGTTCCTGCCGCAAAAAGAATTACGAACGGTGTTTCACTTACTGAAAACGAGCGTTTTTTAATTATTACCGGTCCTAATATGGCTGGAAAAAGCACGTATTTACGCAGTTTAGGATTGGCGTTTATTTCTGCAAATGCTGGTTTTCCCGTTCTGGCAAAATCGTGTGAGATTCCAAAATTGAAATTGTACTCGAGCATGCGGACTTCCGACGACTTAACCGTGGAAAGTTCTTATTTTCATGCCGAATTGACGCGTTTGCGCTTTATAATGGATGCGATTGAAAGCGGGGAGAAGGTGTTTGTGATTTTGGATGAAATATTGAAAGGAACGAATTCCAAAGATAAAGAAATCGGTTCGGCGAAATTTCTACAAAAATTGGAACGACTGAAGACAAAAGGGGTAATCGCAACGCATGATTTGTCACTTTGTACTTTGGCAGATGGAAACGCAGCGTTCAAAAATAATTATTTTGATTCTACGATTTTGGGCGAAAATCTAACGTTTGACTATAAAATAAGAGAAGGCATTTGCCAGAATATGAATGCTTCTTTTTTATTGAAACAAATGAATTTGGTAGATTAGTGAGTAAATTAATCCACTCTAAATAAAAAGGTTACAAAGAACTGTTGTAGCCGTCTACTGCTTTTCTAACGGAACCAAATGTAGAAAGTAATTTTTCTGCATCTGCATAACTCACATTAATTTCGTCCTGGATCATTTTTATTCCACGATCCAACAATTTGTTATTACTCAATTGCATATCTACCATTTTGTTTCCTTTGACGCGACCTAATTTCACCATCAACGATGTGGAAATCATATTCAAAACAAGTTTTTGTGCCGTTCCGGATTTCATTCTGGTACTTCCGGTAACGAATTCGGGTCCAACTTCTGGTGTGATCGGAAAATCTGCCAATTCGGATAACGGACTTCCAGGATTACACGAAATTCCAGCTGTTAATAAACCGTGATTTTTTGCTTCGGAAATTGCACCTAAAACATACGGCGTTGTTCCAGAAGCTGCTATTCCAACTAAAGTGTCCTTGCTTGTAATAGAATATTCCTGTAAATCTTTCCAGCCTTGTTGCGTGTCGTCTTCGGCAAATTCAACCGCTTTTCGAATCGCAGAATCTCCTCCGGCAATGATGCCAACCACGATTCCTTGATCAATTCCGAAAGTTGGCGGACATTCACTTGCATCAACAATTCCCAATCTACCGCTCGTTCCAGCTCCAATATAGAACAAACGACCACCATTTTGCATGCGTTCCAAGCAAACAGCGATGAACCGTTCGATTGCAGGAATTTCCTTTTCAATTGCTTGGGCAACAGTTTTGTCTTCGTTATTGATATTTGTAAGTAAGTCGATTGTAGACATACTTTCTAATGCAGTGTAATGCGATGCAGATTCCGTTGTTCGTTTCATGTGAAGAATTTTGTGGGGAATTAAGATACTTTAATACCGTAAATTTTAAACAAGATACGCTTTCGAATTTTCACCGTCAAGATCAATTTCTACGCGTTCTTTTAAGGTTGTGGACAAACTAATCCCAACAAAATCTGCCTTAATTGGATAGCGGCGATGTGTTCTGTCTACCAATGCAACTGTTTTAATCGATTTTGTAGGTCTTTCCAATAATTTTACCAGCGAATATTGCATCGTTTTGCCAGAATTCAATACATCATCTACCAAAATGATATAAGCGTTTTTTAATCGATCCTCTTCAATGGAAAGTGTGATTGGTTTTTTCCAAGGTTCTTCTTTATCGACGGAAATTTCAAAAACTTCTATTTGCTGATCTGAATTCGACTGCATGATTTTTTGAATTTCACGCGCCAATCGTATACCATTCCCACAAATTCCACCAAGAAACACAACCGGTTCTTCGAAACAATTCTCCAATAGTTGGTGGCCTAAGCGGGTTATTTTTTGCTCAATTTCTTTGTGACTCAAGATAGTATGCATGGAATAAGATTTTAAACAAATATAAACAATGTTGTGCTGTAAACAAAAAGAAAAAGTTGGATGGAACGCTTAATCAAAGGGGAAAATAGCGCCTAAATTACGCGTTCAATTTCGCATTTTCAGGTTTGAATTTCGATTTAAATGCCTCTAATCTATTTGCCGGTACAAAGAAAAAATCACCTTCCTCAACTTGTTTTCCGTTTTCTTGGATAAAGTGGAAATGGTGAATCCCAAATTGTGTGTAACCAAGTGATTGAAATAGATCTAGCATGTGCGCTAGATTTTTCTCTGAAATTTCAACTTGCACAAATGGTTGGTGTTTTTCTAGAATTGGTTTAATTTCTTGAAAAACATGCCATTCATAGCCTTCAATATCACATTTTAGGTAGTCTAATTTTTCAAGATTACTTAGTAATTCGCTTCCTCTTACAATACGTACTTCCTGCGTTGCGTGCTGTTTCTTTTCTTCTTCCGATTCCGCAATGTGCGGCAAACCAGTGCGAATCATACCATTGGATTCCGGCATTACCATTGTAATAGAACCTTCTTCTCTTCCTAAAGCAACATTGTGCTGCGTTGCGTGTGTATATTTTTTCAGGAAATAAGTCAATGTTTCATAAAAAACCGGAATTGGCTCTATGGAAATAAGACTTCCTTTTTTTGCCAAGCGGGCAAAGTTTTTTGAAAAATAACCGAGGTTTGCGCCAATATCGACGATGGAAAATGTTGGTTCAATAAGTTGATTAACCATATAATGGTATTTGAATCGGTCATCTTTTTTAAGTAAACCCAAGTCAAATAGAAAATAAAAACTACGGTGTAAAGTACGTAAATATGCGCGTTGGCTCAATAATTTATGTATTATTTTCTTCAAATTCTTCATGGACTCAACTTACCTTTGTTGCAGACGAAAGTACAGATTTTTTTAGGAAAGAGAATTAGCAGACGCGCAATTAATATGCTTTATTCGATCTTTTTTAACAAATTCTATATAACAAATGCTGTAATGTTTATGTAATTTTGTGAAACAGGAACAGCCACAGCGTTGGCGCAGTGTCCTCATCCGTTTTTTCGGAGCCCATGCAGATTACTCTTGAAGCTTAACATTTATGACCATCAAGGAAGTCTCAGGCAAGCAATGGCGGGCTGCATCTCTTTTTTGAGAATAGTTTTCTATCAGCAGATTACAGCGCTTGTCGGCAACCTTAAACGTGTTTTCTGAAGCTTCAGAAAACCCAACTGCATGGGTTTTTTACTTGAAAAAGAACCAAAAAAAAAACCTTGAGAACTGCATTTTACATTTCTCAAGGATATTTTTAGGAAGTTTTAAACCTTGATTAGTTGTTCCCTTTCGCGTGATCCGCTAAAAATTGCTGTAATCCCAAATCTGTTAATGGATGATTTGCTAATGCTTTTATAGCGCTTAACGGACCTGTCATTACATCTGAACCAATTTCTGCACAATTTATAATATGCATCGGGTGGCGCACAGAAGCAGCTAGAATTTGTGTGTCAAACATGTAGTTATCGTAAATCAATCGAATTTGAGCAATCAAATCCAAACCATTTGTGGAAACATCGTCCAATCTTCCCAAAAATGGAGAGATATATGTCGCTCCGGCTTTTGCTGCTAAAAGTGCTTGCCCAGCGGAAAAAACCAAGGTGCAATTTGTTTTTATTCCTTTTGCAGAAAAATATTTTATTGCTTTTATTCCTTCCAAAATCATTGGGATTTTAACCACAATGTTCGGATGAAGTGCAGCTAGTTTTTCACCTTCTTCAATCATTCCATGAAATTCTGTGGATATTACTTCCGCACTCACAGGGCCATCAACAATTTTACAGATTTCGCGGTAATGGTTTAGGATATTTTCCTGACCTGTAATTCCTTCTTTCGCCATTAAAGATGGATTGGTTGTTACACCGTCTAATATTCCAAGATCATTTGCCTCTTGAATGTCTTTTAAATTTGCTGTATCAATGAAAAATCTCATGTTTTTTAATTTTCTTCAAAAATAATTGAAAGCGTTGAAACGTAGCCACAAAATCCAAGAGTAGTTATCCCGAATTATCCACAATTACATTCCGTTGCGAAATAGG
>JBEDAD010000038.1:0-13640 GCA_041177985.1 Bacteroidota bacterium
CTTCCCAGTTTACTTGTCGCAGAAGATGTAATGGATGATTTTAAATTTCCAAATTATTTTGAAGAGGAATTTGAAATTATGGTGCGTTTTGAAAATAGAACATTGCGGAATATGGTGACGCGGGTGCACGATCCGAAACAAAAATCACTCCGCAAAACCAATGCCTTACTGCCAATGTTTGTAGAAAAAGGAATCGCGAAAAAGTTCCGAATCGGGAAGTCAAGTTCCTTATTGCTAGACGCGAAAGGTGTTCTGAATCTAATGCAGCAAGCATATAGAGAAAATGGTGTTACAGTTTACACACCAAAAGGAAGTTAATTTGGCTAAAAATGAAGTGGATTATTTCCAGCATTTGTTAATTTTGAAGAAAAAATAAAACATGGCAACGCGCAATTGGACAACCATTAAGAATTACACCGATATAAAATTTGATTATTTCGAGGGAATTGCAAAAATCACAATAAATAGACCAAAAGTGTATAATGCTTTCCGACCGGAAACGAATATGGAAATGCTCGAAGCAATGAATATTTGCCGGGAAAGAAATGATATTAGCGTAATTATTTTAACTGGAGCGGGAGATAAAGCTTTTTGTTCCGGTGGAGATCAAAACGTAAAAGGAGTAGGTGGCTACATTTCTGAAAATGGTGTTCCACGACTGAATGTTTTAGATTTACATAAAGCAATTCGTTCCATGCCAAAGCCTGTTATTGCAATGGTAAATGGTTATGCAATTGGCGGAGGACATGTTTTACACGTTGTATGTGATTTAACTATTGCGTCAGAAAATGCGCGCTTCGGTCAAACGGGACCAAAAGTTGGAAGTTTCGACGGCGGATTTGGTTCTTCTTATTTAGCGCGTTGTGTTGGACAAAAGAAAGCACGTGAAATTTGGTTTTTGTGTGAACAATATACCGCACTTGAAGCGGAGCAAATGGGAATGGTAAACAAAGTTGTTCCATTAGAAGATTTGGAAAATACAACCGTAAACTGGTGCAAAACAATCATGAAACGCAGTCCATTGGCTTTACGCATGATTAAAAGAGGTTTAAATGCTGAATTGGACGGACAACATGGTATTATGGAACTTGCCGGGGATGCGACCTTACTGTATTATTTAACGGAAGAAGCGCAAGAAGGAAAACATGCTTTTCTAGAAAAGAGAGATCCTGATTTTCAGAAATTTCCAAAATTTCCTTGATGGTACATCGCGTGAAGTTCAACTTTTTTAAACACTATAAACTATTAACAACCCTGGTTTTACTATTAACTGGGGTTTTGTTTTCATTTACGCGAACTTCTCCAAAGAATTGGGTTGAATCAAAATATAAAACGGAATATGTTATTGTTTTAGTAATCGATGGACCTAGGATATCCGAAACATTTGGAGATTCCTCCTATCAATATATCCCCAATTTAGCTAGAATACTTGCTCCGCAAGGTGTTTTGGTGAAAGATTTCAAAAACAATGGCGTAACGCATACAAATCCGGGTCACGTAGCAATTGCAACCGGCGTTTACCAAAAGATCAAGAATAACGGAAAGGAATTGCCAAAAAAACCTTCTATGTTTCAGTATTTTTTAAAGGAGAAAAAACTGGATTCTACATACGCATGGGTAATTGCGAGTAAAGGAAAATTGAGTGTTTTGGGAAATACAAAAAATAGAAAGTGGAAAAATCAATACCTACCTTCTCAATATTGTGGTGTTAATGGATCAGGATTAGATTACGCCGGTGATATTTCCACATGGCGCAATGCAAAAGTGATATTGCAAAAATACCATCCGAAATTGGCATTGATTAATTTATTGGAGGTGGATGTAAATGGTCATCAGAATCGTTGGGAGGAGTATTTGCAGGGAATAAAAAACACCGACAAAACGGCATTAGAGTTGTGGGATTTTATTCAAAAAGATTCGATTTACGCAAACAAAACGACTTTATTTATCACCAATGATCACGGGAGGCATTTAGACGGACACAAAGATGGTTTCGTTAGTCATGGCGATAGATGTATTGGTTGCAGATCGATTTATCTTGTGGCTTTAGGTCCGGATTTTAAATCAAATACTGTTATTCAAACGCAGTATGAATTAATTGATATCAGTAAAACAATCTCCGAACTTTTAGAATTCGATTACCCAATTTCTAAAGGTCGAGTAATGCAAGATTTATTTCGTTAATTGCTGCTTTTTATTAAAACTGGAAATATCGGTTTTAAAAGCTAATCGATCTTTCCAATCTAGATTATTCTTTCGTAAAATTATAGAATTATAAATAGGTAAGGATCAAATTTGAAAGTTGTTGCACGCGTGGTTTGTTTTTTAGCTCACGTGCAATTTGCAATCCTTTGATGTAATAATCGATTGCCGATTGATCATCTCCTTTTTTTCCTGCTATATCTCCTAGCTCTAAATAAAGCAGTAAGGTATCTAATTGCTGCTTTTCCTGTTGGTCGTGGTTTTCTATCTGCTGTATTTTCATACTACAAATTAAAAGGAAATTCTTTACCTTAATGTTAGCCGAAATTGAATAAAAGGTTATTAAATAGTTAGGGTATTATTTCAATTTCAAGAACTTTAACTGGAGGAATGTGTAAAATTACTTAAAAAAAAATCCCGCTATTTCAAGCGGGATTCAAATTTAGGAAAGAAAGGATTATTTCACAACATCCATTTCATCCACAATGTGTTTCGCTCCGGAGAACTTCTCAATCAACCATAAAACATAGCGAATATCAACATTGATAGTACGTTGTAGATTTTTGTCAAAAACAACATCTCCAGCCATCGCTTCAATATTCCCATCAAACGCCAATCCTATTAATTGTCCTTTTCCATTCAAAACAGGAGAACCAGAATTTCCACCAGTGATATCGTTATCCGTTAAAAAGCAAATTGGCATATATCCTTTTGCATCCGCATAAACGCCATAATCTTTGCTTTTGTGCAGTTCCATTAATTTTGCAGGCAAATCAAATTCAGAATCACCAGCTTTATATTTCTTCACCAAACCATCCATCGTTGTGTAATAGTTTACTTTCGCATCGTTGCGCTTATCCGCTGGAAGAGCTTTAACTTTTCCATACGTCAAACGCAAAGTTGAATTTGCATCTGGATACTGAATTGGTGCAAGTTTGGATTCTCTCAATCCTTCCACCAATAATCGGTAAGAAGCGCTAAAATCATTCTGAGCTTTTGTAATCTCTTCCGATCTAGCATTGATATGGGAAATCAAGTCATTTGATAATGCATACATGGCATCATTTGTAACCATTCCTTCAGAAGGAAGATCTAGAAAAGCCATCATTTTTTCTTCCGATGTGAACATGCTAAGCGTGAAAAGTGAATTCACATATTTTTCGTAGTTGCCACCAATAGCTATAACAGATGGAGCCAAAGTGTATCCATTTGCTTTGTTCGCATATAAAGACAATTGCGCAGCAAGAATATCTTTTTCCGCCGGTAAATATAGTTCTGCAAAGAAACCTTTGATTGTCTCTTCCAAATCTGGACGCATTGTTGCACGGGTTGCAGCATCTGCAGTAGCGTAACCGATTAATTGTTTTCCAAGCGATCTTGAAATTGTACCATACGAAGAAGTACGCAGCAATTGTTGTAAGTAATTATCGTGCTTGGACTTTTCATTTGTCAGTGCATAATACGTATTGATAGTCGCTACAACATTTCCGTACTTTGCTTTATTTGCAGCTGAATTCGCCCATTTATTAAACTTTGCTTCTTGTGCAGCTTTCAATTTTGCTGTTTGGAATTTAGACAATGCATCGATCATTCCCTGGCGATTTTTCCAGTAATTCGCAACGCCTGCATATTTGGACGCGTAAATCAAATTTACAGCATCACTTTTATCCATGTACTTTTTCATTTGATCCATTCCAACTTTGGAACCTTCCACCCAAGCAGGATAAGCGAACTTAACGTTTTGCTCAATTCCGCCAGCAGGCATCCAACGATTCGTTCTTCCAGGATAACCCAAAATCATAGCGAAATCGTTTTCTTTTACGCCACCAATATTCACCGTTAAGTGCTGTTTTGGTTTCAAAGGAACATTGCTTGCGGAATAATCAGCTGGATTTCCATTCGCATCTGCATAAACACGGAACATGGAGAAATCACCAGTATGTCTTGGCCATTCCCAGTTGTCTGTGTCGCCACCAAATTTCCCGACATTTTCAGGAGGTGTGCCTACCAAACGAACATCTTTGTAATCTTGGTAAACGAAATAATAGAATTCATTTCCTTGGAAGAACGAACGAACAGAAACGGTATATTTTCCGCCTTCATTGTTTTCTTTTTCAATCAAAGCAATTTCTTGGTTGATTGCTTTTTCACGTTCTAATTCGGTCATTCCTGCATTTACTTTCGCAAGGATTCGTTTAGAAACATCGTCCATACGAACGAAAAAGCGAACGTACAAACTTTTTGGCTTTAGTTCTTCTTTCTTTGTTGCAGCCCAGTAGCCATTCTTCAAATAGTTGGAAGCTGGCGTTGAAAGTTCCGCAATCGCATCGTAACCACAGTGGTGATTGGTTAATAATAAACCTTCTTTTGAAATAACTTCTGCCGTACAACCGCCGTTAAATTGAACAATTGCATCTTTCAAAGAATGGTTGTTAATGGAATAAATTTCTTCCGCTGTTAACTGAAGTCCCATTTTCTGCATATCGCGTTGGTTTAAACGATCGATAAACATCAAGAACCACATTCCTTCATCTGCTTTGGCAAACGAGCCAATCATCAAAACGAAGGCTAATAAACTAATTTTAAATTGTTTCATTATTCTGTTTTTGGTTTTATTAAAACTTGAGGGGTAAAAATACATACTTTTCTGCAATTATTTCTATGCTTTAATCGATAGATTTTGATTAATTACCTAAAAATTAGCTCATCTGAAAACAACCAAGTTTCACTGTTTGCGCCCAAATGCCATTCTGGACACTTTCCATAATTCTTTGCCCGCAAACGAAATGCAAGTATTGGTTTGTCGGAATTTGTCTTTTGATAGAAATCCTTGTTGGTAGGTCCTACATACGAACTGTAATTTGGAATGGAAGTAGGGCTGTCGAAGTAGGAAGCTAAAGGATGAATTGTTGCTATAACAGGAAGTTTTTCGAAGTTACTGCCATCGTAAGAGATTTCAATTTCAATTTGGGAAGGATAAAAAATCCATGATTTCATGTCTTGTAGGCAACTGATTCCAATTTCTTTTAATACTCTTGGAGTTTCAAATGTAACTTCTGCGATTAAATCTTGCGTCCAAAAACCTTGGTAATCGCCAGTTCGAAACTCATTTGCTCCTTGCACGCCATCGATTAACGTGTTTTTTCCGGATGCAGCATATTGGTGTGAATAGTCACTTTTTAAGGTCAATTGAACTGTTTTGTCGCGTTTGATGAAATCTGCCTTAACCCAAGGACTAAAGGATACTTGTTGCCCTGGCATCATATTGTCATCGCCATAATCGATTGTTGAAACTTGGCGTGCTTCTAATTCTGTACTTTCTGTGATTAAAATCGGAGAAGCGTAAATAAAAACCTGGTTGGTATCTTTGGTGTTTCGGTATTCAATTTTAATTTTTTCTTGGTTAATCGGATTTTGGTGACCAAGTTTCACATTAGTTACATCGTCAAAAATTCGATTTTCAGTGAGAAAAAATGGGGAAGGAGTAAACCCGAAATTCAACACAGTTTCTTTTGTAATCGGCGATGAAACGGAAGAAAATGATTTTTTACTTGGTTCAGGTCCCATTTCAAAGATAAGTTCACCACCAGCTAAAAGAGTAGAATGGTGCATTCCCAAAGTTGTCCAATCTGCTCCGTTTAAGGTTATAGATTGAATATACTTGTTGTTCTTTGAATTATTTAAAGCTTTTATTTTGAGGTTTTTATTATTTTCTAATTGAATAATAGCTTCATCAACAATTGGTCTTCCAAAATCATACCACGCATTGCCAGGACCAATTTGATATATTCCCAACGCACTCAAAACATACCAAGCCGACATTTGACCACAATCTTCATTTCCAGAAAGTCCATCCGGTTTCGGTGTATAAAGTTCCCGTTGAATTTTATCAATATAGTCTGCAGATTTGAACTTCGAATTGGTATAATTATATAAATACGCCATGTGGTGCGAAGGTTCGTTTCCATGCGCATACTGTCCGATTAAACCTGTAATATCTGCTTGATCTCTTCCAAGTAAATCGGAATTTGTTGTAAATAATTTATCCAGCCAATTTTCAAGAGAATCCTTTCCGCCAATCATTTCCCCAAGTAAGTTAATCGCATGCGGTGCGTACAAGGAATATTGCCAGCTATTTGCTTCTGTGTAATTGAAATTCACTTCAGCTGGAGCAAATGGGGAATACCAAGCGCCATCTCGTCTTGCTCGCATGAATTTGGTAGAAGGGTCAAATAAATTGATAAAATTCAGGCTGCTTTTGTAGTATTCGGAATAGATATTCATTTTTCCTAACCTAGTTGCCATTTCTGCAATACAATAATCGTTGTAAGCGTATTCCAAGGTTTTGGAAACCGATTCTGGTTCATCTCCCGAACTGATAAATCCTTTCTCTCGATATTGTTTTTTTCCAAGTTCATCTATTTTAGAAGTGAAAACCATTGCAGCCAATGCTTTTTCAGCATCGAAACCACGAATTCCTTTCATATATGCATCTGCAATAACGGAAACGCTGTGGTAGCCGATCATACAATCGGTTTCGTTTGCCGCGAGTTCCCAAACCGGTAAATCTCCGCCTTGCTCGTATTGTCTTAAAAAGGTATGTATAAATTCATTTGTTCGTTTCGGTTGAATCAAGGTATACAAAGGATTTGCTGCGCGATACGTATCCCAAAGCGAGAAAACAGTATACTGAGAAATTCCATCTGTTATGGTGTGGATTTGATTATCTCTTCCGCGGTAACGTCCATCTGTATCGTTGAAAATATTTGGTTGAATCATCGTGTGATACAAAGCGCTATAAAAATTTACAAGTACGTCTTTGTCTGCTGTTTGAATTGAAATTTTACCCAATTCATCTTCCCATTTCCGAACGGTTTGCGCCCGAATAGCGTTAAAATCCCAATCCTTAATTTCACTTTCAAGATTCTTTTGTGCACCAACTTCGTCTACCGCAGACATTCCAACTTTAAGTAAAAGTTTCGTTGTTTTTTCAGGAAATACCAGAAGTAATTTGTGGTTTCCATCCTTTGTAATCCGTTTTGCTTTTTCATACGGAACACTTGTTTTCAAGTAAAAATAAAAGTGTTGTTCATTCGCCCATGCTGCAGAAATTCGTGCACCGGATATCGTTTGTTTATCTTTAACTGTTAACGCGTAATTCAATAGTTTATCCCGATGGTCAAGGTCTATCAGGATATATTTTTTTCCTTTTTTAGTGTTAAATGTATATTCATGCATTCCGGAACGTTCGGCAACGGTGAGTCGAACGGAAATATTTTCATCCAATAGTTTCACTTCGTAATAACCTGGAGATGCATTTTCCTGTTCATGCGAAAATTTCGATCCGTAACCCTTAGGATTTTTAAATCCTGGTGTTATTTTAGCCTTTCCACTTTGCGGAATAATTAATAAATCGTTGTAATCCGGCACGCCAGTTCCACTAAGATGTGTGTGGCTAAAACCATAAATTATCGAATCCGAATAATGGTAACCCGAGCAACCATCCCAACCTTCGTAGCGCGTATCTGGGCTCAATTGCATCATTCCAAATGGAGCAGAAGCGCCTGGGAATGTATGTCCGTGTCCACCAGTTCCAATAAATGGATCTACAAATAAACTTTTTGAACTGTTTTTGGAATTTGTAGTTTGAAAATCGATGTATTTCTTTCGGATTTCCTGGCTTTTTGAAAGCGCTTCAATCCCGTTTGCTTGCGCAAAAACAACGTTTCCGATGTGTATAGAAAGTAGCGCGATGAGTAGTATGCGTGTGAACATATTATTTTTGATTTATTTCCCAAAAAACATGCGCTGCAGTGCCTAAAACGGCAGCATTTTTATCGTGCAAAGTAGATATGCGAATGTCGATTTTATTTTTGTAAATAACCAGAATATTTTCTTCGAGGTGGTGTTTCACGCGTTTTGCGAAATTCAATTTACTTTGGGCAATACCTCCAAAAAGCACGTATGCTTTAGGACTAGAAAAACATGCGAAATCTGCCAAAGCGGAACCGAGCATTTGCGCAGTAAATTCAACAATTTCATTTGCAAAAAGATCGTTTTGATCTGCCCAGTCAAAGACATCTTTCGCGGTAGGATTTTCAATGAAAGTTAGGGCAGAAAAAGAATTATTAATCGATTCTAATTCATGGATACTTTTCACAACGCCAGTGGAAGAGCAATACGTTTCCAAACAACCTTTGCGAGAACATCCGCATAATCTGCCGTTTGGAACCATTCGAATGTGTCCGAATTCTCCTGCAAAACCATCGTGACCGTATACAATTTTTCCATCTACAACAATTCCGCTTCCGAGTCCAGTTCCTAATGTTATGCTTACAAAATCTTTCAAATCTCTAGCGTTTCCGAAAATCATTTCGCCCACCGCTGCTGCATTTGCGTCGTTGGTCAAGAAGGTTGGTTTTTTAAATTTTTCTTCAAACATTTTAGCCAGCGGAATGATTCCTTTCCAAACTAAATTTGGCGCGTATTCAATGTTTCCAGTAAAATAATTCCCGTTTGGTGCCCCAATTCCAACACCTATGATGGATTCTAAAAGTCCTTGTTTTTCTAAATCAGCATAAATTTCATCTATCAATTGCACCGGCAAAGGAAAGTTTTTTGTTGGAAAGTCACGTTCGTAAATTATTTCGCCGTCGCGCGTAACCAATCCATATTCTGATGAAGTTCCACCAATATCAATTCCTAGCGCCAAGTAATCTGTCATATTTGTTTTAATTGCTAATTAGGGGGTAAAAATAGAGTTTAATGGTTAATTATCTGCCATTCTTTGTAAAACTGCTCTAAGAAACTCTCCATAAAATGGTGTCGTTCACTTCCGATTTCTTTTGCTGCTTCGGTATGCAGCCTATCTTTTATATGTAATAATTTTTCGTAAAAGTGATTAATTGTATGGCTTTTTGCGGAAGCATATTCTTCAAATGATGTATGCATTTTAGGTTTAAAATCCGGCAAATACAGTGCGCGATTTTTATTTCCACCAAATGCAAAAGCCCGTGCTATTCCAATTGCGCCAATTGCATCTAAACGATCTGCATCTTGCACAATCTTTCCTTCCAAACATGTCATTTCATCTGGAACATTTGCACCTTTATAAGATACGCCATCCACAATTTCCTTTACGGCTATGGCAATTTCAGTCGTACAATTTAATTGTTTCAATAATTCAAAGGCAACCATTCCGCCATGGTTTAATTTACCACCATTCATTTTGTGATCCGAAATATCGTGAAGTAGCGCAGAAAGTTCAATTATCAATCGATTTCCGCCTTCTTTTTCCTGCAATAGACAAGCCATGGCGTGCACGCGCTCAATATGAAACCAATCGTGACCTGCTGCATCGTTTTGAAAAATTTCTTTCACGTGCGACGTTACTTTTTCGATTAATTCGTTCATTTTTTAAAGATTTATTAAATCGAAAATTTTGAAGCTACCATTATCTGTCGTTGCATATAATTTTTTTCCATAAGAAAATAGAGCATAGAAGTTGCCATTTGCAAAAGGTTCCCAGGTGTTTCCAAAGTCTCGTGAGTAATCCAAACCATTCGTTCCACATGCATAAAAAACACCTTTCTCCTGGATTACACAAGAACGATAACCGCGCGGTTGCGTTTCGGAATTGATCCAAAATTCCCCACCATCATCTGTAAAAAAGGAAATGTTTAAACTCAGATCTGGATTTTTATAATCTCCGCCAACAATGACGCCAATTTGTTCTGAAAACATGTGAATTGAAAATGCGCCGCTGGACTCGCTTGTCATGTATGGCAGGGAAGTGATTTCCCACGTTTTTCCTTTATTTGTTGTTTTAAAAAACCTGCTTTTTTTCCCACCAGAAACAAAAACAAATGTGCTGTCATTTAACACTTGAACATTCGTTCCGCTTGCAGCGAAGCCTGCTTCTCCATCCATTGCAGCAACTTTCCCTTCACATTCTTTCCATTCTATTCCGGCATTTTCACTGTAATACAAGGAGAAAAATCCTTTTTTTGGATCTCCCATGATAAAACCAGTATTTTTCAAAATATCCATTCCATCCAAGAAAGTACCAATCCACATGCTGGATTTTGGTGTAATGTATTCAATGAATTTTTGCGTATCTGTTTTTGCAAGCAATCCATATGTTCCGCTTTGCATTCCCAAAATATATTTACCGCTAAATTCCAGGTCTCGCATCTCTTCAAACTTCCTGTTTTTAAGGAGATTTGTTGATTTTTCCGTTTTTAAATTTGTTGCATACAATCCGCCATTGGAATTTGCGGTATACACCATACTGTCTTTGACTAGAATGGAACGGGAATAACAAACATCTTTTGTGTACTGAATTTTACGTGCCGATTTGTTTTTTCGGACATATCTATTTTCTTGCGCAGAGACGGAAGAATTAAAAACTAGAAGTAGACTACTTATTTTTAAAAGTCCGGTTAAATTTAACATGTTGTTCATCTTTTAATTGCACTAAATCGTGGGGAATTTCGCGTTTCCATCTGTTATGCGACCAAAGCCAAAAACTTGGTTCTTTTTTAATTTCTTTTTCGAGCAGCTGCACATGTTGTTCCGTAATTTCTCCCCAGCTGCACTCGTGCGGTTCTTCTGAAATAATTTTCAGTTCCATTTGATAGTGTCCGCGCTTCACTTTATGCAGAATAAAAAACACAACTGAAAAATCAAATTCATGTGCCATTTGCTCCGCACCAAAAAGAACGGCGGTATTTTGGTTTAAAAAATTCATCCAGTAGCTTTTTCTGGAATTTCCAGGCGATTGATCCGCGAGTGTAAGAATTGCAATTGGCGTATGAAGATTTGCCTTGATTTCAGCTTTAAAATTTTTCGCATGCATGACTTTCATCCCGAAACGGGTGCGTCTTTCATTGATTTTTCTATCCCAGAATTTACTCGTCATTGGCATTCCGATTCCCATTGCTTGGTGGGAAAACAGGAAATTTTGCGCTGTAATTAGCCATTCCCAGTTGTTGTAATGACCAGAAACAAGAATTACACTTTTATTCTTTTTGTATAGATCTTCTAATAATTCTGGATTTTTAACCGTAAAACGATTGTTTAATTCTTTTTTAGAAATCGTTAAATTCTTTATTCCCTCCGCTAATAAGTCACAAAAGTGACGGTAAAACAATCGTTTTAGTCGTTTCAGTTCTTTTGAGGATTTTTCGGGAAACGATTTTTGTAAATTTGCTTCGATTACCTTATTTCTATATGGAATTACCGAAATCAGCAGAAGAAAAAGGGTGTCAGAAAATAAATACAAGATGCGCAAGGGCAAGTAAGATATTGGAAGAATAAATAAATAATATGCAAGTTTGGCAGCCATCAATTGTATTTTTCACCCCACAATTTGGTGATTATTTCTTCTGTTTCCTGTTCTTTTTTAGCGCTTCCGGCTTTAAAAAAGGGTGTTCCAACAAGTTCCTCCGGAAGGAATTCTTGTTGTATAAAATTTCCTGGATAGTCGTGCGAGTATAAATATTCTTTTCCGTAACCAAGTTCTTTCATTAAAGCTGTTGGTGCATTTCGCAAGGGAAGAGGAACGCCAAGATTTCCGGAGTTTCTAACTTCTTCTTGCGCTTTATTAATTGCCATATACGCTGCATTTCCTTTCGGTGAAGTCGCTAAGTAGATCGTACATTGCGCGAGAATTATTCGTGCTTCTGGAAATCCAACTGTTTCAACCGCTTGAAAGCAGTTAGTAGCCATTAATAATGCATTTGGGTTTGCTAAACCAATGTCTTCTGAGGAGGAAATAATTAACCTGCGCGCTATAAATTTTGGATCTTCGCCGCCTTCCACCATGCGCGCCAACCAATAAATTGCGGCATTTGGATCGCTTCCACGAATTGATTTTATAAATGCGGAAATAATATCGTAATGTTGTTCGCCATCCTTGTCATACATTGCAAGACTTTGTTGCGCGCAGGCTTGTACAATTTCGTCGGTGATTTTAATAATTTTATCTTCTCGGAAAGTTCCAATTATTATTTCAAAAATATTCAACAATTTCCGAGCATCGCCACCAGAAATCGCCAGTAAGGCAGCTGTTTCTTCCAACAAGATATTCTTCTCTTTCAAAACTTGATCTTCTCGGATGGATCGCTGCAGTAAATCCAATAAATCTTTTTTAGTATGGTGATTCAAAGTATAAACCTGGCAACGTGAAAGTAGGGCTGAAATAACTTCAAAAGAAGGATTTTCAGTTGTCGCACCAATCAAAGTGACAATCCCTTTTTCCACAGCGCCCAATAAGGAATCTTGTTGCGCTTTGGAAAATCGGTGTATCTCATCAATAAATAAGATGGTTCCTTTTTGCTGAAACATTCCATCTTGTTCAACGCGTGAAATTATCTCCCGAACATCTTTTACGCCGGATGAAATTGCGGATAATGTGTGAATTGGCCGTTTTAAATGCGTTGCAATCAATTGCGCTAAAGTTGTTTTCCCAACTCCTGGAGGACCCCAAAATATCATGGATGGAATCAAACCAGAATCTAATGCTCTTCGCAAAGAAGCTCCTTCTTTCAATAAATGATCTTGCCCAATGTATTCATCCAATGATTTTGGACGCATGCGTTCGGCGAGAGGAGCGAGGAATGACATTGTTTTTATTCTGTTTTTAAAGGAAACAAATATACATTAGATATCTGAATTTTGTGCTTTGAGAATAGAGAATTCAGCATTGGAATTCCCGAATAAGTACATTAATTCTTCCTAGTTTAAAGGATTCTCCAACGTGAGATTCTGAAACCTTCTCGTTAATTGTTATTCGGATTAATTGGAAACTTGGATATTGTTTTGAATTTTCCGCCTTGTTTTTCCATGCAGTAATTCCAAAATTGGGGATTGTTTGTGTCTAAAATATCGTTCACGCTTATATTATCCGCAACAATCCAGGAATTTTTCTTGAGTTCTTCGGTAAGTTGGTTTTTACCCCAGCCGGAGTAGCCTAAAAAAAATCGAACTAATGCATTGTTTTGAGGGTTTTGTCGGATTTTTT
Organism: Bacteroidota bacterium; assembly: GCA_041177985.1. Lineage (GTDB taxonomy): Bacteria > Bacteroidota > Bacteroidia > Flavobacteriales_D > Crocinitomicaceae > M0103. The sequence continues at coordinate 13,226 of JBEDAD010000038.1, forward strand.
CCACTATCTGGTCATAATTTCCACCAAAATAAATTCCCTTTTTAATTTCATAACTTCCTTCAATTGCATCGTCAAACGCGTGAATAAAAAATATACTTTCAGTATCTACAGGTCCGCCAACACTTATTTTTGAGTGCACATTCGGAAAATCTTCATCTATTTCGTGCATGCCCAACTCTAGGTAATTATTGAGCACAAAACCAAAAGTTCCATCCTCATTATGGTCGCACAATAAAATGACGGATCTTCGAAAATAATCCTCATCTAAAAAAGGATCCGAAATCAGGATTTTACCAATTTCAGGGCTTTTGGTGTTTTTAAATGCTAAATCTATCAATCTGAAAGGATTTAAAATGAAATTAAAACTAATATAAGCCAAATTTATTTTGAATTCAAAATGGAGAAGAAGAAACTA
>JBEDAD010000039.1:0-7397 GCA_041177985.1 Bacteroidota bacterium
TATTTCTTTTGCATTTTAAATAAGGTTGCCGCACCAACGATTCCGCCACCAATAATTGCAATATCAAACGTCATAATTTCAATATTTTAGTAATTCAGAACAAAATTAATGAAATGAACCGTAGTAAGTAGCAATTAAATTTAGATAACATGTTTTTTATTTTGATCCCTTATTGAAAGCATTAATTAATCGAACTAGTTTTTGAATTCCATTGGTTGAAATTTAGTCTTCAAAAAATAATTCGTTCTGATAATGTTGTACATTTAAGTAGGCTTACCAAATAGTCACCTTAAAACCTTCCCTATGGATACCTTTATTTTTCGAGACCCAAAGAAACGAGAAATCGAACCAGGCAAGGAAAACCCAACACCTTTGAGGCCAATACATCCAGAAATCGAACCGGATCATTGGCAGGAAAAGCCGACAGAGCCGAACAGAAATATTCCAGAACGGGAATCAGAACCTTTTGAGCCTCCAACCGTTCCAGGACAATCTATTCCAGAATTCAATGGACGACGAAGGGCGAAAAAACGAACAAAAAAAAATCGACCTTGAAAGATCGATTTTTTTCTTAAAAATTTGTTTCTATTTATTGCTTGATCAAATCTTTGGTGTAAACCTGATCTTTGGTAACAATCTTAACAATATACTTTCCAGTTGGTAAGTGACTCAAATCCACATACGCATCCGCAAAAGTTGCTGTTGCGTTCATTTTTTCGGAATGGATTGGTCGTCCCATCAAATCGTAGATTACCAAGCTTGCTTCATTGTTTACAGCGCCATCCAGTTCAATCATACATAAACCATTGGTCGGATTTGGGAAAACACGCACTTCGTGTGCAAGTTCTAATTCGTCCGTTCCTAATCCAAAACCGACAGAGAAATTAAATCGGTGGTAATTACCAAAATCATTCGGGAAGAACTCAATGTAGCTTCCTCCAACTCTTCGCATTCTGAATTGACCGGAAGTTTCTCCTTCCACTTGGCTGGAATACCAGAAACCAATTCCATCGCTGTCTGAATCTTCCAAGATTACACTGTAGCAGCCAGGAGCCAAATCAAACGTATCTTTGTACTGCGTAGTATTCGTCATGTTGGATCGTTCAAACAAAACGGTTCCACTTGCATCTTCCAATCTATACGTGTTTTCGCTCGCCTTGTTATTTGTTGTGAACCAAACAAAGAAAGGTCCGTTAACGCTTTCTGTTGCGTCAAACTTGGTGCGCATGACATTGTTGTTCGGATATTCATCTAAATCCGGGTAACCACCAACTGCATACACTTGCGCATGGAAGGTTTGTGCTCCTTCGTAATCTCTCCACCATCCTAAGTCTGTAACCGGAATTTCAACAATTTCTTTTTCCAGAAAACCTAAGTTACCAGTCCACTCGTATTCCAACCAATCGCCATAACTGATCCAACAGCGAATTTTACAACTTGTCAGCGCCTGAGCACCAGTATTTTGTATAATAACACGTGGATTAGAACAAGAAGGATTCCATTTTCCGTAATATTCCCAATTATTTGGGTTCAAGATATCAATTACGGCAGCATCGTTTTGGAAATTTGGTGCAGAATAGGAAATTAAATCCATCGCAACAATATAGTTTCCATTTCCTTGTCCAAGGTCGTTTGCAGGAACATCTGTAATATCGTAATCAATCAGAACGGTATCTCCAGCGCTTACGAACGGTGTCATTTCGTGATCGTATTCACGCACCATATCGCCAGGACACCATCCTTCTCTTGCGTAAGGCCATGTTCCGCCTTGAGAGATATTTGGATTATCGCCACACGCCGTTTCTTCCCAAATATTCCAATTAAAACGTGGTACGCTGTTAATAGAAAGTCTATGATCCTTTGGCGCCCATTCGCAACAAGCACCATTTCCAACTTGTCCGTGGCCGGAGAAACGCGTTTTAATTTTAAACATTTCCGCTGAATCAGATAAAATTACCGGAACTTCCGTTAAGACTGTATTGTTGTCCATGGAAGCATATTGATAACTTCTGAAATCGCTCCAGATTGGCTCTCTTTTTTGCACGTCTCTTGGAGGAATTCCTTCAATAAATGCAAAACGAAGATCGATAAGTTCCTGTGTATTGTGTGCCGCTAAATCGACCGTATTTTTTAAATAATGTTGGTAATCCGTTACATCGTAAATCCATGAAAAACCATTTGGACCCAGATCAAACTGAATACCGTAAGGCGTTATGTAACGCGCAATTTCAACATCCTTTACAATCTCGTAAGGCGGTTTGAAATACGTTATTATTTCGTTGGTCATTACGTTAGAACCTGTGAATGGTGTTTGCGAAATCACCTGATTTGTAGCTCCGTAAACGGTTTCATTTCCCGCTAAGATTACAACATCGCTAGAGATAATATCAAAATGGTTTGGCAAAGTTTGTAATTCAAAAACAATTGTCGGTTCCTTCAAACGATTTTCTGTTTCATTTGTAATTTGAACCGCTCCAGCAACTGTTCCTTGACCCAAACCAATGGTTGGAATTTTGGATGGCATCGCAATACCAGTGTTTGGATATTCGTCAAAGTTGAACATTCCAAGTGCGGACGGCATCAACAAGTTATCGTTTTGGGAAAGATCTTCCGCCCACGCTTTATTGTCGAAATCATAGAAAACCAATAGATCTGCCCAGTTTGGATGCGCTGCAGTTGGTTTTTGTGTCATCCACGATTGAATAGTTGCAGCATCCAATGCTATATCGTATACTTGGAAATCATCTATTTTACCTTTCCAGTTGTTCAATAAACTCATGTTTGCACCTAAAACAAATCGGTGAATGTATCCGATTGGTCGGTTTTTATTTGTTCCGGAATGCCAAAGAACGCCGTTTTTGTATACAAACATTTCACCAGTTCCTTGTTTTTTAACAAATGCCCAATGGTTCCATTGGTTGTCAATTTCAGTGCTGGTCATTGGTTTTGAAATTCTATCGTAGCCACTTCCTTGTCCTGCATCGAAATACATTGTATTATCGCTCCAAGGCATGTGAATATTCACAACTCTATTTCCGTCGATATCATATGCTTCTAAAATCGAAGTGTTTAATCCGGCAGAACCATTTCCTTTCGACCAAAACGTAATTGTCATTTCGTTGCCCATATCGAAATCAGAAAGTTCCAATAGAGAACTATTTGTTCCACTGAATTCGATACAGCCATTCATAGAATTGTAGAACAATGCTTTTTGCTGCGTGTTTGGTTTACCATTAAACAAAAGAGAATTAGCAGCATCTTGCGTGTTTTCGAAATAGAACTCAATTACGATGTTATCCGTTCCATTCCATGCAAATGGCTGGTAGAAAAGCAAATTATTTTGTCCGTTAACCAAATCAGAATGGCTTCCACCCGCCCAATGCGATGCATTATACACTTCTGTAAATCCTGCAGTTTGGAAAGCCGTCAACAAAGCATCAGCTGTTGCTTTCAAGGAGATTTTAGGGTATTTCAATTCGCCATTCACTTGAAAAGAATTCAAGTACAAGGACAACGATTGAATATTTCCGGCAGTAATTCCTGCTGCGCTTAGCTCAGATGCGGTTAGCAACATTTGGAATCTACCACCATTATTGGTCACATCAAACGGGAAAGCGGTTGTTCCAGCTGGAGCGTTTAAAACACTTGTGGTTAGTGTTGCACCAGATCTGTTGTTTTCCGGTCGCACATACGAATCGGAGAAAAGGTACGGATGCGGGTTGGAACTAATCGTTGGTGGAGAAGCGAGGTTCGCTAAGTAGCGATTTGCATCCACTTGCACAGAATCAAAAACGCCAGTGTGATCGAATACTCTTGTGTAAGTTAAATAATCCCATTCTCCACAATCGTATGAATCCCATGGCGTCAGCGGACTGCATTTCAATTTATAATACATCAGTACTTTTTCAAATCTCTTCGTATTCAATTCTTGTGGGAAATCGAAATTTGCTCTTCGTGTACTTATCGTATCGAAAGTAAATGTCTGTACCCATGTTGTGTCTTGCGAAAAGGAAAAAGAACCAGCTAGAAGTGCTGTTAAAAAAAATATTTTTCTGAACATAGTTAATAGTTTAAGTTTCAAAAATAATGAAATTTCTAGATTAAACGCACAACAAACTAACGAATATTTTTTCCTGCCAAATCCTTTGATTTCAGATGATTCACGAATAAATAGGCAACTGCCGCCCTCTTGCTTTTCAGTGTAAGACCTATTTCAGTAGCAACTCAATCTGTGATAATAGAACCAATTCGGATTTATTCATACGATTCACTACAACTGCGGCTTTGATGCAGAGATCTAGAATTAACTGTTTCATTTCAGCTGAAAAAAGTTTTTTGTCGGCTTTGTACCGTTCTGAGAACCCTTCAAATGCTTTTTCCGATTTCATTTTTTCTTGGTGCAGGAAATCCATTTTTTTTAGGATAATCTCCACCGATTTTGTTCCGGCAGGATCCTCCGGATGCACCAGTATTTTTAGGTTTTCACGAAGGTATTGTTCAATAACTTGCTTTTCTTCATCGGAAACACGCGTGTCGGCGCTTGCAACAGCGTACACAACATATCCGATTGCTTCTGCTACTTTCTGCATGGTAAAAGGTTTTATTTAAGAAAGATAGGCAACAAATAGTAACTTTCCTCAAAAAGTTCGCTGTTTTTATAGATGAAATACAATTGCTCCCAGGAAGATTCCCGAAAGGATGCGTTTGCTGCTTTTAAAATCTCCAACTCTTCTTTCAACCAAGGTTTTTGGTTTAAAATTTCCAAGGCTTTTTCTTCAAAAACATAGGGCGAAAAATATTCCTTTTGCTGCAGATAGCTGTCGAAGAAATTCCAACGGAAATAGCTGTCTTCGGCTTTCGATACCAATACGGAAAGCAAAAAATTTCGGTGTTTCTGATTCATTTTAATCAATACATCCCCTTTTTTGAAATAGCTTACTTTCTGCTCGTAATCCGAATTAATTTCAGAATGGTAAAAATGTCCTTCGTAGGGTTTTGTCGCGCTTTTAAAGTTGCGCAGGCGCTCGCCAGAAATTTTAATAAGTGTATCGTTGCGCAAATAGTCGAATTCTACGCCATTGTGCTGCAATCTTTCGATGAGTTGTTTGGACTGAGCGCCAACAATTATAAACGCCGGAATTTGAATGGAATCCTTCGCAACATACGTTTGAAAATACGGAACATATTTCTCAAATGGCTTGTCTTGGTGGTATTTCAAACGGGGCAAACCAGTTACCAAACTTAGCGGATGACTGTGTTCAAATCCTTTAAAATAAATGGAATCCTTTTTTTCTGTCATTTCGTATTGGAAGGAGAATACCGTTTGTTTTTGGCGGAAATCTCTTGCGTTTTGGCGGGCAAGTTCAATTGTTTTTTTATTCTTTCCCATCCATAAAACGAGTTCTGCAATCAAATCGTGGGTTGCTTTCACGCGCTGGGGAAATGGCTTCAGCATGTGCGTTTCCACCGTTATACTCACTGCGTCAAATAAGGCGGCATAGCCCATCGCATAGCGCGGAAGATCGTTGAATGCATGGATGCCATCCTCTGGCGTTTCTTTTACCAATTCCACATACGGAAACAAATCCGTTCCTTTCGATTTCAGTTTTGCAGAAAGATTCGGGAGCATTTCCTCATACGTTAACTTGCGCATACTTGGAGCCATCCGTTCTTTCAGCGATGCAATATACGTCAGAGTGTACTGGTAATCCGCGCCATTGGAAACATGCGTGTCCACAAAAACATCCGGGTCCAAACCTTGGTAAATCTTCACAAAAGTGAAGGTGTTTTCCGCGTCCATTTTGATAAAATCCCGGTTTAAATCCAAATTTTGTGCATTTCCACGAAATCCATATTCTCTAGGTCCATCTTGATTTGCGCGACTATCGCTTCCGCGGTTCAGCATTCCGCCAACATTGTAAGCAGGAATAATGGCAATTAATGGCAAATCTTTTGTCTTTTTCCCATTTTTAATCCACGTATCCAACCAGATTAAACATGCATTAATGCCATCCGGTTCGCCGGCATGAATCGCATTATTAATTAAAATAGTGGTTTCCGTTCTAGCTTTTTCAAATGTTTTCAGGGAATCTTGCGCGCCATTTACAATGCACACATAAATTGGTAAACCGTAATCCGAATTACCCATCGCATAGAGCTCAATTTCAGGGTGCTGTTGATCCAACTTCTGAAAATAAGCGATTAATTCCGTATACGTTGGAGAAGTGTTTTCCGACCATTGGGCGTTGGAAAAAGGAGCAATGAACAGGGCGCAAGCTACAAGAAAAACTCCTTTAAACACGCTGCTAAATTTTAAGTACGAACGAACCATTCGACTAAAATAGTCAAATCTGTTTTATTTCGCATACGCGCTTGTAATTTTCAAATATCCAGAACTTTGGCACTTTCAATCCGCTAATTTCTTAAATTTGCAGCATGCGTATCGATATTCTTACTGTTCTCCCTCAATTGTTGGAAAGTCCCTTTTCAGCTTCTATTATGCAACGTGCACAAGACAAAGACCACGTTGAAATTCGGGTGCACAATATCCGCGATTATGCAACAAATAAGCATAAAAATGTGGACGATTACCAATATGGTGGCGGTGCTGGAATGGTTATGTCGATTGAGCCAATCGCTGCAGTAATTGAAAAATTGCAGGCAGAACGCAACTACGACGCAATCATATACATGACACCAGATGGCGAATTATTTGAGCAAAGCGCGTGCAACCAATTATCGCTTTTAGAAAATATTATGATTCTGTGCGGACACTACAAAGGCGTGGACGAGCGAATTCGTGAGAAATACATTACACAAGAAATCTCCATTGGTTCGTATGTGCTTTCCGGAGGAGAATTGGCAGCCGCAGTTGTTGTAGATGCTGTCGTGCGTTTGATTCCAGGCGTATTAAACGATGAAACTTCCGCGCTAACCGATAGTTTTCAGGATGGCTTATTGTGCCGAAAGATCTACTGCTGTAAAGGCAATAAATGCAGCTAATACTAGTTTAAAGCTCATTGTTTTTGATTTTATAAAGGAGAAGATTTGATGTAAAATAGCCGCAATTATAAAGCACATTGGGTTGTTTTTTAAAATAGAGTTTTGAGTTTCAAATTATAGGATTCAAAATCGTGTAGAGCAAAATCTTTTTTTAATGCTTCATACACCGTACTTGGAAAACCCATACTCACTACTTCGTTTTCACTATTTTTTATTTTTTTTACAGACACCTTATACTTTTTGTGGCGCAGTAAATAAGCCCCTTGGTTATAGGCCTTATAAAAAATGCCCTCTTTGAAAAGAAATACTTTTGAAGGATTTTGTGCCTGAAGTAGTATTTTATCTTGAATTGTAGGCATAGCAGTAGTAGTATATATTTATAATATAAACTACGC
>JBEDAD010000040.1:0-4506 GCA_041177985.1 Bacteroidota bacterium
CCGATGAGGTAGGAGGAGTCTTTGACCAGGGAACGTTTCCTCGACCGAATGGAGCGAAAGCGCAAGACAAACAATGGACGGTTTTAAATCCAAAAACGAATGAAATTTGCATGACTTGGACGCAGTTCGATGCGTATGATTCTGAAAATCCTAAAGATTCGTCTATTATTCTATTTTCCAAAACATCCGACCAAGGAAAAACATGGTCTGAACCAATACGAATTTCTTATTTTGCTGGAGATTGCAGGGACGACGATAATACTGTTGAAGGCGCAGTTCCTGCAATTGGTGCAAATGGTGAAATTTTTGTCACTTGGACAGGTCCCAAAGGATTGGTGTTTCAAAAGTCGCTCGATGGCGGAAAAACATGGATGGAAAAAGAACAATTCATTCAGGTGCACCATGGCGGTTGGACAATCGATATTCCAGGAATGAACAGAGCAAATGGATTGCCAATTTTAGTGAGCGATTTAAGCAATGGAACGCATCGTGGAACGCTTTATTTGAATTGGTGCGACCAACGAAATGGAAAAAAGGATACGGATGTTTGGCTTTCAAAATCCACAGATGCGGGAAGTACATGGTCGAATCCTATTCGTGTAAACCAAGATTCATCCAAGAATCATCAGTTTTTCACCTGGATGACAGTAGATCCATCCACTGGAAATCTGTATTTTGTATATTACGATAGAAGAAATTACAACGACGAACGAACGGATGTATATGTTTCTTACTCAACGGATGGTGGGAATTCGTTCCACGATACCCGAATTTCGGATAATCCATTTATTCCGTTTGGCGAAGTTTTTTTCGGAGATTATTTAAATATCGCAGCTGTTGGCGGTGTAATTCGTCCAATTTGGCCGCGCATGGATAATGGAAAAACCAGCATGTGGGTAACGCTAATCGAGGAGAAGGAACTGCTTAAGTCAATCGGGAAATAATGGCTTCGTGCTCCGGAAAAAGGGGTAAAAGATCTGCTTTCGTGAATAATTCGAAATCTTTAAAGTCAAATCCAGGCGCAACAACACACGAAACGAGAGAATAAGAATTGTCGTGCAGCACACTCGATCCAAAAATAGTGTTTTTTGGAACTAAAAACTGCGGATTTTCCCCATTTTCCAAATCTAGTCCTACACGATTTTCATGGTGACCAAATTGATCTAAGGTGTGGACAATTAAAGGACTTCCAGCATGGAAAAACCAGATTTCATCACTTTTAATACGGTGAAATTTAGAAACGTTTTCGGAGGTCAACAAAAAATAGATAGAAGTTACCAAAGCTCTGTTTTTTGACTCTATATTTTCTGCAGAACGATAAGTTTCAGAATAATATCCACCTTCCGGATGCGCCTGTAAATGTAGTTTTTCGACAAGCGATTTTAGTTCATTTTCCATTGTTAATTCGCTGTTTTTTATAGAATTGGGCCTCTTTTAAATTGGGTTCCTTGGTTTCGAATATTTGGAAAGAAATACTTAAAATCCAATGCCAAATAGGATCCGTCAATTTCTCCGTAAATTGTGTTCTTATACCCCTGGTATTTGTACTGTGCAATAATATCAAAAAGTGGCTTAAATGGCACTCTTGCAGATCCGCCGATGTAAAAGAAACCGCTTTTTTCGGTTCTATATTCAAAACCGATATTTGCATTGAGATCCAAACCTCCTTTTCTACTCACTTTTCCCGTATGTGTAAAAGAATGGAAACTTCCCGGCATGGTTAAAACGCCAACATTTGTAGGCTTGTACGTGAGAGCCGCTCCCAGGGAAGCATTCATGAAAAATTGTTTGTCTAATTGTATGTAAATCAAAGCGTTTAGCGGAACATCATAACTTATAAAACTTATATTATTTGTTGCAAATACACCCGAATCAACAACTGACATCGCGATATCAAAGTTCCGCTGCGTGAAGTTTATTCCTGTTTCCAGCGAAATGAGTTTCGTTAATCCCGCACGAATAGTTCCACCGAAGGAATATCCCATTTTTTGCGTAAGCGTGGAGGAAAATTCGCCTTTTGTTAATTCGGTAGTGGAGGAACCAATAAATTGTGTTGGAAAGATTGGTCGAACCTGTAAGCCAAAATACGATGGGAATTTTTCTTTTTTTACAGGAATATCTTGTGCGAATCCGCAATTGTAAGCCGCAATCAAAAGCAGCATAATTAAAGATGCAACGTATTTTTTTTGGTTCATTTTCATATTCACAACGCGAAGTAACTAATTTTATTTGTCTTAGCGTGCAGGATTTACTAGTGTGTTGGTTTCATTGCTTCTACGGATCTTTTTTTGCGCATCACAATACCCAATTAATGCCAATATCAAAGCAATAAAAGAAAGGAGGAATACAGCATAACGTAAACCTTTAAACGGGATAATCGGTTTTTTGTGTTTTGCTTCCACCAAAAAGTTGATTTTCCCTGCCGATTTGTAATCGTTTTTATGAACGCCAAAAAGGATAAAGGTTTTATTTTTACGTTCTTCGACTCCTTTTTCAAACCAAATTTTAGCAAGTACCAATTCTTTTTCAAAGCTTTCCGCACGTTCTGTATCTGAAAAACGAAAAACAACATAATTTTTATTTTCAGGATGACGCGTAAAATTTACAAGTCCTAAATCAACAATGTGGTCAATTGGATTCTCCATAATAGTGATTCGTTTCTAATTAAATAGTCCTATTAATCCCTAAACCATTCGGTTGTATATTCCAGTGGCTTTCTGTGTGCTTTTGGCCATTCGATTGCTGGATAACCAATGTAAAATAAACCAAGACATTTGTCTTTTTCTCCCAATCCAAGAAATGCATTTGTTTTTTGGTGGTAAATTAATTTTGGCGTTGACCAGAATCCTCCCAAACCATAAGCTGTGCAAGTTAAATGCAGGTTTTGAACTGCGCATGCAACCGCTTCAATTTCTTCAATTTCCGGAATTTTCTCTTCCGGTTGACGTTCCATGCAAATGGCAATTACAACAGAAGATTGCATTGGTCGGGTAATCATTTTTGCGAGTTTCAGATTGTTTTGCTGTTCGGAAGGAGTCAATTCCAAATAGGTTTTACCCAGAAAATCGCTCAAACGCTGCCGTGCATCTTCCGTAAACACTTTAAAACGCCATGGTTGTGTATTCCCATGTGTGGGCGCCCATTGCGCGTTGTTTAAAAGCACTTCGATTTGTTCAGTATGCACTTTTCTATCGCTGAATTGCTCCGGATAGATGGTTCTTCTCGTGCGTATTAGTTCGTTTATTTCGGAAAGATTGAATCGCATTTTTTTAACATAGAATTTGCCCGTAAAAGTAACGAAATTTATTGTTTCGTTGCGCAGATTCCATCCACGCTATTTTATGCAGGAACATCTAATTTAGTGTGAATTGGAATTTTCGATCAGCGGTTATTGTCCCGCAACTCTTTTTTTATTTTTTGAATCATAAAAAAGGTTTTGTCAATCGTTTGATACGTACCGTCCGGCATAGGTCCAAGTGCTGGAGCTGCAACAACATAGCCGAATCCATCGATTAAAACATAGCTTGGATACGTTTGAATTTTATAGTTGCTCCAAATTGGGTTGGAATTGTCTGTTTTAAATTTTTCCCATGGAATAGACTGAATGTTTTTGGCGAAAACAAGCGAATCGTAATCTTTGTCCGGATAAATTGTAAGGAAAGTAATGTCTTCCTTGTAATTTTCATAAATCTGTTTCAGCGGACCCAGTTCCTGCGCATTGTTGTTGCTCGTTGGATCGTAGAAATGGAGGTATACGTATTTTCTTCGGAAATTAGCGAGTGTTTTAAGTTCATTTTTATCATTTTTCAACACGAAATCTTGTGCCTTTCCGCCGGCAACCATTTCACTTAGGCGTTCGGATAGATTCTTCGCTATCACAGCGTTTGCTTCAAATAAACTGTGGTTTGCAACGCTATCCAGGATGGTTAAAATATTCGTTTGTGGAAAATCATTGGTGTAAAATTGTTCGGACAAAGCTTTCACCATTATCATTTCTCGAATCCGAACGTTAATGAGCGTATATTCTGCACCAAGCGCCCGCATTATGAGTGTTGGACTACTTTTTAGAACGCCAAGATAAACACGGTTGTTTGTTTCCATGGACAAGCGCGGAATCATTTTATCGTAAAATTTCGTGATATAATTCATGTATGCATCATTGCGGTAGGCAACTGGAGCAAACTTGATGTAAAAATCGTGTTTTTCGTACCGATTTCTATCTGCAGCAAACTGAATATTGTCAGATGCAGCAATGGAAAAACGCACAAATGTTTTAAAGAATTGCTTGGGCTCCGTGCTGTTCATTTCGGATGTATCCCGCAATTTGTATTCCTTTTCAACAATTTCTTTGAATTCGTCCATTTTTTTGGCAAATTCAATCGGCTGAATATTTTTTAAGTGGTAGTAGCTGCCGATAAATTCATCAGACCAGCGCTGGAACTGGAGAATCTTGAAATTGATATCGCTGGAGTCTAAATCAAAAAAAGTAACTTCAATGACATTTCC
>JBEDAD010000041.1:0-12884 GCA_041177985.1 Bacteroidota bacterium
ATATTTTCCCAGATTTTCAAATGCGGCATTTTAGCATAATCGGAAACAATTTCAAAATTAAATCCTGCAGTATCCTGGTTTGGATCCGTCGGTTTAATCCCAATTTCCGGTAAAGCATCCATTGCAACATCTCGCCGATTATTTTCCACCACTTCAAAGGATTTCCCATTGTCCCAATTCAAGTCATCTGATAAAAAATACAGTTTAAAATCTGCGTCTGGCGCAATTGCTGCCGCCAATTCCACTTGAACCGCAGCATCTTTTTTAAGTCCCACTTCTTTTCCATTTTGAAAAGCGCGCAATTCAAACATGCCAAGGGAAGAAAAATAATCTGTTCTATCTTCCCCAAAAAGCATTGGAATTCCGGACTGAAAAATTTCATACGCGTTTTGGTATTCTCGAAATTTGAGCGTTACCTTACCGCGCACTTTATCCCCATTTTCATCTATTAATGCATCTGGCGGAATAACAAGATGCGTTCCCGTTTCTTGGTGAAAAACAAGCCCTTTTTCCGCAGAAAAAATCTTCTCTACAAACGGGGAACTTTCACCAATTGGCGGTTTTACACCATTTCGATAAGCAGACAATTCCAGGTAATAGATATATCCTAAAATAAGAAGCGAGGATACACTAATACTTGCGTAAAAAATCGCTTTTCCGGTTCTTTTTTTCGTTAAAGTTGTCATATTTTATAGGTTTAAATTAGTCGATTAATAAAATGGATGGGATATCTAAGTCGAAGCAATACAGGTATTTATCGTAACAACCGATTAGGACATCCAATTTCCCATCTTGGTTAAAATCGGAAATAAATGGTGTGAATTCCGAGCGATCTGGCAGGTACGTTTTGAAATGAACTTTACCGCTGTTTAAGCCAACAAGCAACAATGGCGATTGACCAGAATACCTTTTTAGTTCGTATTGGTAAAGAATTAAAGCGCACGTTTCGCCGTTGTAATACACTTTCTTTTGTGCAACTTGTCCGCTACTGTAGCAACTTATTAAAACACCATTTTCGTTCAAGAAATGTGCATCCTCGATTGGAATTATTTTTATATCCTCCGAAAGTGTTGCAGGTTGAATTATTGCCGTATTAGTGATAATAAAACCATCCGTTTGACTCAGCATCGTTTCGCCTAATGGAATTTCTGTGGGTATTATTTTAACTAATTTTCCTTTGGGATTAAAAAATGCAATTGACTGTTTGGCATACTCCTCTTTTTCACGCACCAAAAGTAAAATTTGACTGTTGACACCTTCACCAACAATTAATGGTTTTTCTCTTCCCATATTTAGGTAATAATCCGGAAAATCTTCACCATCCAAATCCCAAAGTAGTTTACCCGTTTTACCATTGATTGCAGTAAAATCTCCCCAATTTGTATTGTACACTAAATCCTTTACACCATCGCCAGTTAGATCCGCTAAACTTGGCTCGTTGAAGAAAATATTTCCTTCGGTAAAATGCATTTTAACTTTAAATAGCGTTCGGTTATCACCTGGTTTCCAAGCAGCAAAGTCTTTATGGTAATACGTCCACACCTCTTTTCCTGTTTTCGCATTCAAAGCTGAAACTTGTCCGGTTTCCGTTGCGAAAACAACCAATTCTTGTCCTTCCGATTGGATGGAAACTGGTCGGTGTTCAATATCGCCAGAAGTGAAAACGCGCCATTTAAATTTCCCCTGTTTATCGGTACAAATAAATTCGTCGTTGTCATTTCCGAAATAAAGAGCATCCTTTAAACGCAAAATTCCATTAACATCCATATCGCCAAATTGCTCGTTTGCAAAAGTGGTTGCGATTTTCCCCGATGTTGCGTGGAGCGAAAAAACGCCATTACCGTCATCTAAAGCATAATCCCGAAAATGACTTCCATTAGAACCGATGTAAATTTTTTGATCTACAACAGCCGGAATGGTGCGGTAACTCGTAAATCCAATTTCCATTTTCCAATGTTGGCGAAGGGAAGATTCGTGGACTTCCAGTTTCTCTGGTAATGAAGCACTTATTGTTAAAATGAGCGCTAGAATTAAAAAAAGGTGTTTCATAGCTTTGGTTTTTAAGGGTTTAAAAAAGTCTACCATTGAGAATATAATCTGCCGAAATAAAAAAGGTTACTTGGCATCCAATTGGCGAACCTGAATTTTTTAACGGAATGAGCTCGCTTTTTTATCTAACGCCTGAAAAAGAAATAAATAACAGCACCGAAAAAAAATAAATTAAAATCCAAGGAATGAGAACAAAAAAAATATTCTTGTGAGCCGTTTAAGTGTAGGAAAAAGAAAAAAATAGCTGTATTTTTCAACTTTGTTAAAAATCCTTGGAGAATAAACTATCCACTTATAAATCAATACATTAATACATTCATTTTTTGAAATTTTACATTAATCTTTTTGGTGATAGCATTCGTTATTCTCACTGCTCCATTCCAAAGGAACAATTTGAGAAAATGAATCGCGTGCGCATTAAAAACAATACAACTTGGGAACAATTACTATTGGATTTGGATTTTTTACACCATTTTGGTTTTGCACATTGGTCTGAAATTGGCGAATTTGAAAGCAAAGGATTCGAGTTGAATTATAAAAATAAGTTAGAAATTAAGCAACAATCGAAGTTAGTACGGAAATTGAATTCCATAGAGTTATATGGCGACGAAACATTTTTCCCAATTTATTCCATCGAAAAAATAAAAATTTCACCCATTCAAAAAGAAGAATTTCAACAACTGTTGTTTGTTCAATTTGAAACCGGACTATTTGCAAAGTATGCTTTTGAAACAACAGATTTTGATCTTTCTAACATGCAATTTGAAATTAAAAACCCCTTGGAAGAAAAACGGTTTAATTACCTAACCGGAATTTCCTATGGTGGTGAAAAGTTATCCGTTTCATTGGAAGACAGCGTCGTTAGGGGGGTAAAAGTAATCCTTTTTTAAAGCGGGAAACTTTCAAAAAAAACTGGGCTACGATAGCTTTAAAAATTAAGAAAACAGAACGAAAAGACTTGAATTTCTTCAAGAAAATAGTTTATAAGAAAAAGTAAAATGACGGTAAACCAAGAGCTAAAAATTAAAAATCTACTAAAAAAATACAATGCTATTTTACTCCATTCGATGCGCTTGGCAATTGCAGAAGATTTTATAAGTCTGGTTCTTTTAAACAAAGAGGACGCTGAAATAGAACTAGAAGATCTTTCCGAAAATAGAAATGAGTACTACACGTATATTTTGAAGGAATTTATGAAACATAATAGTTCTTCTGTTTTGGATGAATTGAAAGAAATGGAGGATCCAATTGCGGAATTGAAGCGGAATTTCTTGAAAGTAACCAAGAAAAATGTCTCTTTATAAGAAAGAACGGAAAATTATCGGGAATGAATCATTCATGCTGTTCGGCTGCAATTCAGTTAGAATTTATATAACTATTTTACTTCTACTCTTTTTTTTGTATGTTTATAACGAATTTTAAGTTCTTATAGAACACTTGGATTTAGTCAATATACACTATGAAAACAAACAGATTACTATTTTCCGTTTTTTATTTACTACTATTTTTTCAAAGCGGTTGGACAGTTGCACAAATGAGTGCGACATTTTCCACAACATTAAACACAAATTGCAATGGTAGCGGCTGTTCCTATGAAGGGCCGTCGATTTTGATCAATGAATTGATGATTTCACCCGTAGATTTTGATGGAAGTATTTCCGGATTTGGTGGCGTTGGTGAAGGACGTGGAGAATGGATTGAATTGTATAATCCCAATTTGTGTGAACCAGTAGATATTTCTTGTTATTATCTTGGAAACTATACAGCAGAGGGAACTGGAGGTTTTGTAATTCCAGCCGGAACGATTATTCCACCTGCGGGATTTTGTTTGATTCGTGGCGGAAATGCCGCGCCTTTAGCAAGTAATCTTTTGGTGCAAAATGGTGGAAACGTGGTGGAAATTGTTGTTCCTTATAACATATCAGATCCTGGTGTTTGCGCAGGCGGTACAAGACTTTGGTTTCCAAATGCCGGCGGATGGTTTGCCTTTTACGATAATAATGGCGTGGCACAAGATGCAGTTTCTTGGGCTTCTTCCGCAGGAACGAGTGGTTCACCTTGCATTCCGATTTTAACCGGTTGTACTGCCGTTACAACTTTACCCAACTACGATCAAATTCCAATTGACCGAAAAAATTACATCAGTTCACTCAACGCATCCAGTCATTTAGGAAATTCACTTCGTCGAGGGCTGGACGGCGGACTTTGGTCAGGAAATGGCGCTGCAACATATGCGGTTTGCAATGGACCTTGCGCAACGCCATCCACTTCCACGTGCACCGGAACTGCAACGATTACAATTACAGGAGGAACAGCGCCTTATTCCTTTTTGTGGGATGATTCGGAAGCGCAATTCACGCAAACAGCAAGTGAATTGTGCGAGGGAATTTACACCGTTACCGTAACCGACAATGCTGGAATTGTACAAAATTTTTCGATTGAGATTTTCAATTTTATTCCAACGGTAAACGTTTCCATTGCGGATAACATTTGTATCGACGGCGCTGCTATTTCACCAGTTGTGAGTCCAGTTGCTGGAGCAGGACAATCCGGCATTCTTTCTGGAAATGGAATTGTTTCAAGCACTTTTCAACCGGCAACGGCAAACTTAGGAACGCATACGATTACGTATCTATATGAAGATGAATTTGGATGCACGAACAGCGCAGTAGATAGCATCACCGTAAATCCACTTCCAATTGTTACAATTGGGAATAATACTTCGCCATATTGTTTATCTGCAACTCCAGCAAATTTGACTCTTACACCCGCAGGTGGAATTTTATCTGGGAATGGTGTAACAAACAATAATTTCATTCCATTGAATGCTGGCGTTGGAACACATACCCTAACGTATACTTTTACAGATGGAAACGGTTGTGTAAATTCTACCACAATTGCGGTAACAGTTATAGGATTACCTGCGCCAATTTTAACGATTCCTGCAACTTTGTGTATTGACGCAGCAGTCGTAACACTTGTAGCAACTCCAACTGGCGGAACATTTACCGTAAATTCTGCGGCTTCCAACGATCAGTTTTTACCTGCAACGTATGGCGTTGGTGCACAAAACATTACGTATCAATATATAGATTCTGACAATTGCATTGGGACGGCGACAGGACAAATTCAAGTAACCGCTTTGCCAGCTTTAGACATAACGGTTGCAACGTTCTATTGCTTTGAGACTGGGCAATATCCAATTGCTGGAATTCCTGCAGGCGGAACTTTTACGGGAAATTACGTTACTGGAAGTAATCTTGATCTTTCAGCTGCTACTTCTGGAACACAAACCTTGAGTTATGCCTACACAGACGCACTTGGGTGCAGTAATTCAATTACAGAAAATTACTTCGTCACCTTCCCTATCCAGCCCAGCTATGTGTATACAACGGATTGTTTTCAAAATGTAAACTTGGGTTCTCTAACGTTCGATGAATTGTACACCTACAACTGGCAGATTGAAGGTCAGAATGTTGGAACAAATGTTTACATTTCAGCAGCGATTGCAAATTTTGGATTGAATGACTTAACCTTGACAATTGCTGACGAATATGGCTGTTTATACGATACGACTGGCACTTTAGATATTCCAGAAGGAGTAACGATGAAAGATTTCGTTGTACCGAATGTTATCACACCAAACGGCGATGGAATTAACGACTTTTTGGAAATTTCGGACTTGTTCAACGCTTGTTTTCAAATTGAAATTGATATTTTAAACCGTTGGGGAAATGTGGTGTATGTCATGGACGGCGGAAACATTCCATTTAACGGAAAAAGTAAAAGTGGCGACATCTTGAATGAAGGAGTTTATTTCTATGCTATTCGCAGCAAGGATTTCGATTGTTCGGATGATCAGTACAAAGGCTATTGCTATGGAAGTATTACTATTGCTCGCTAAATAGTTACTAGGATTTTTGTCGTTGCGTAAGAGTATTAATCCTTGAAAAGTTCGCGCATCACCTTTCCGTCTGTTTCAGCGTTTCTAATGTGCAATAATTCTAGAATCGTAGCGTGAATATCGACTAAACTTCTTGGCTGTTCCGACACAATTCCAGATTTAAAATCCGGACCATAGCTGAATAGATTTATATGTCTGCAGCCATCGCAGCCATCGCCATGGGAAACGAAACCACTGGAAACGGTATTCAAATGTCTTCCGTGATCATTAGTAACGAACAATGTAGTTTTATCCTTGTAGAACGGATCGTTCTGAATAAATTTCCATATTTCATAAATATATGCATCGGACGATTGGATGCCTTTCAAATAAGCCGGCCAATTTGCTTGGTGTCCGGAATAATCTGGTTCCTTAAAATTGACCAAAAGAAAAGTTGGTTGTTTTTCCGAAAGAAGGGAAAGTACATTTTTCACCGTAATACTATCTTCTCTATAACCCGTTCCGTTGCCATTTAACCCGCAATCTGTCGAAGGTAAAAATTTATCTTTCCATTTTGACTGGCTGCAATTTGCAAGAATGGCTAATTTATCTTTACTCGCCACAAGCCACACAGCCTCTTTTGAATTAGATGTATTTTTTAGAATCTGTTGAAAAACAGAAGGATTGCTCGGTAATTCTTGACCAGAATTATTAATTTTCTGGTAAAAACCTGTCGTAATTGCAGTGTGACCATTTGTTGTAAACGTTTCCCCTAAATTATAAAATTGCTTGTGTACAATTCCATTTGGAGAAAGAGCGGAATCCATATATGGAATATTTTCATGAGAAGGATCTCCCCACGTTTCCGAATATCTAGGTCCATCCATTACAACAACAATTACATGCTTCGTCTTGTACGGTTGCGTTACAACTTTATCCGAAGCACATGAAAAAAGTAAAAAAAGGAGCACAAGAAGGTGCACAAGATTTTTTATCATGCCGAAATTTAAATATAAATCCTTAATTTTTTCAGGTTTTGAGGAATATGTTTAATTTATTAGTTGGGGCAATATTCATATCTAGAAGCTGCACGCCGGTTCCAATTTTGGAATTTTAGTTGTGATTTTCGCAACAGAAATCGTAGCTTTTGCTAAATTCAATTTGAATAACAAAAATAAATAGTGCACATTTGTTGAACAGAAACGAAACGAATATGAAAAAAAATCTGACCGAATCTTTTGTTGAAATTAATTTATTTGGGAAATTTATTAAACACGTGCTTTTGATTTCATTAGTGCTACTATCCTTGAACTCTTGTGTCAATTTTCGTTCAGGAGTGCATCCTAAATTGGTGCGAAACGTAAAAACGTTCCCGACCACCACGCAAGGAAATCTAACCAAAAATGATACTCTCTCGTCATTCGTTACTGCCGAAATCACCTTAGACGCAAAACGTTCCGAGGTGATCCCTTCAGCTATTTTAACGAACGATCTTTTGGAGTCGAAAAACCAATTTACGGACTTAAAACCTGTCTCACTGGAAAATACTCCAGCGAATTCAACTACAAAGTCTAAAATTAAAACGAATAGAAAAAAGCTGAACGCATCTAAACCTTTTAAGCAAAAAGAAACAAATGAAGAAATGGATAAACGACAAAGCGACTATGCTTTTTTATTCGGTATTCTAGCAATTGTAAGCTTTTTCAGTATTTTTCTTAGTCTACTCATTTTCGTTTTTTGTCCTTTGGCATTTTACAACGGAAGACGTGTTTTGAAACGGGGAAGCGCACAACGCGGAAGTAAAGAATACCGTCGGGCAAAATTTGGCCTTGGTATAGGTGCAGCTTTTTATATTGGATGGGCTGCATTTTTTGGTATATTGTTAATTCTTTTTCTTTCTGGAAATTTTTAAAATTCCTGGAAACTTAGAATCTAAAACCAAAGAATTAAGAATACCTTTGGCGCGAATAAAAAGAACTCCAATTACCGATATGATTCATTCGTTTACAGCAATTGATTTTGAAACAGCACAGCCAAAGCAACATAGCATTTGTCAGGTGGGAATTGTTCGTGTAGAACATGGAATAGTAGTAGCATCCTACGATCAGCTTGTTTATCCACCGGATAATTTTTATTGGGATCGGTTCAGTGATATTCACGGAATCACGCCATACGACACGCGTTTAGCGCCGATATTTCCAGATATTTGGGACGATATAAAGCATTTTTTCGACGGGCAGCATGTTGTTGCGCACAACGGAGCTTTTGACTTTAGTGTATTGGCAAAAACCCTTGATTTCTATGGAATGAAAGGCGTTCCTTACACACAACATTGCACCTACAAGATTTACAAAAAGAAATTAAACGTTTTGTGCTCGGAATATGGAATAGCGCTGAACCACCACGATGCCTTAAGTGATGCAAAAGCATGTGCGGAATTATTCAAAAGACATTTAGCGGAAGTTTGAATCACCAGAAAGCAATTCCACGTACACATTACATTGTTGGGTTATTCAAATCATTTAAACTAAAAAAGTCCTTTTTACTTTTCAGATTCAAGCAGAACAACTTTTTCCATTCTACTGAATTTACCATCAAATACAAAATGAAAAGTGTAGATTCCTGCATTTAATCCAGTTTCTTGCTGATTCACCATAAATTCTTGTTTACCTGCTGCAACAAAATCCTTTTTAAAGACAATTCTACCCTCTAAATCGCTTACAAATAATTGGAGATTACCACTAAAAGGTTGTTTTAAATTAAAATGAATTTCCTCTTTAGCAGGATTTGGGAATACGGTAACGCTAAACGGATTAGAACCATCCAAAGCAACCAATTCTGAAGTCTGACTCTTCTTTAACCAAACCTCATAAATTCCATTGCTTGCAGCTGTAACACCAGTATTATTCACCGAAAATGGATTTAATTGCGGACTGACAATTCCACCAACCAAATGACCAATTTGAACGGAATCTGCAGTAATTTGGTTCAACAACACAACCTCGTTTGGAGCGGTCGGAACCTGCATATTTGAAATAAACTCTCCTCCGGCGCCCAATAAGGCTGGTAATTCATTTGGAAAAACCACTTCTTGTAACTGTCCGTTCAAATCCCGTGAAACCCTACTGATCGTTTTAACAAAAGGCACCGCATCGTCTTGCACTAAAGTTCCATTGGAATAGTAGTATTGACTCATTCCACCAAAAAACAGTGAATGCATGCTGTTTGAAATACTATCGTACAAGCCAACTGCTGGAGAATGGTAATTACTTAAATACTGATTAAAACTAGGAATTGGCGTATGTCCGGAGGAACGAATCTCCACTGGATACAAAAAGGGAAGGTTTATTCCCACTTGAAAAACACCAGATGAAATCATGAATCCCTCTTCGCCATTTGGGAAAATTTGAGGCACTAAATTATAATCTCTTCTGTGTAAATTAACTTGATCCAGACTGACGGAATAATTGGAATAACTCAATTGATTGCCCGAATTATTCAATTTGAATTTCCGAATTCCGTCCACATAGGTTTGCACATACGTAGCGTTTCCCATTGGATTATATCGTCCATCAAAACGGTGTCCACCAACCAAATAATAGAAACCGTCAAGATGTGCTAAGTGTCCTCCTGTAACAGCAAAATTTTGATTTGTTATTTGCTTAAAATAGGGAGTAATGGATGCGCCACTAATTATGGAATTAATCAAACCGGAAACTGAAATCGAAGTCAAATTGGGAAATGTAATGTGGTCAACATTTGTCGCGCTGTATGCGTAGCCACCAATTATGTAAAGCGTATCGGCATCCTGATGGAAATTCATATTGGTACTTTGTAATTGTTCCGCAATTCCTGTAGGTAACGCATTCAGCGGTGCACTCCAATATTGTTCCGTTACCGGATCGATTACAAAAATATTCGAATTATTGCTAGCCGCTGGAAACGAACTATTTGGTTGTCGGGCATGTAAACCATCTCTTCGGCCTCCAATAATTACCCATTTCCCACCAGATTGACCATAGGCAAAAGAGTGAACACCCGGGAAATTAGGTATATTTTTGGGTACAATTTTCAAGTCGTATCCAAAGGGAATTGTTTGCGCATCTGCAGCAAAGGAGATTGCGAGAAAAAAAATTAAACCAATAAACAGTTTCATACAACTTTATTTTCTCTAAAAGTAGTATCTCACAATGAGCCTGGATGTAACCAATGTTACCAGAAAATGGAATTTTCAGACACCAGTAATTGTGTTAATCCCTAAAGTCAAGTATATTTCTCTTACTTTTACTTTTTGACAACTCTTCGAATTACCGCAACACCTTCTTTTTGAAATTGAATAAAATAGACGCCATCGCTTACGTTTTTCAATGAAATTTGCGTTTCAGCCATTTCTACTCTTCCGGATAATAGCGCTCTACCCTGCTCGTCCAAAACGACATATGCCATTCCAACTGCTTCGTTCGGAATACGCACGGTTACAAAATCATCTGCAGGATTTGGGGAAAGCGTAATTGCATCTGAAAAATCCAATTGATCCACTGCTAAATCGCTAAGAATATACACCGCTGTATCGGACGCGCAACCTTGTTGATTAATACAAGAAACACTATAGCTACCATTTTGTGTTACTTGCAAGCAAGAATCCTGACTAGAGATTGCGTTTCCATTTAAAAACCAAACGTACGTTTCGCAACTTGCTGCGCATAAAACAGAATCCGTTTGGGTGATTATCGGTGAAAAAGGATTAGATCCAACCATCACATCCGTTGAATCTGTTGCCTCGCAGCCACTTACATTTACCGTATAATAAAGTGTATGCATTCCTGCTCCAGCAATAGTAGGAGAAAAAACCGTATTCATAATTCCAGTTCCGCTGTAAACTCCAGCACTTGGCGCGCCAGATATCAATTGGAAAGGCGCATCATTTTCACAAAAGGAAGTAGGAATTGTTCCAAAATCTGCAACCGGAATTGGATTTACTACAACCGTAACGGAAGTACTTGTTCCCGCACAAATTCCACTATTTGCCATTAAATAATAGGTACCGGCACTGGAAACAACGAGTGAGTTATTTGTTGCACCAGAAATGGCGCCAGCACTATTGTACCACTGTGCGTTCAGCGTAGCAGGACTTTGAGCCGATAAGGTTATGGAATTACCTTCACAAAAAGATTGCGTTCCAGTTAAATTTAAATTCAATGAAGGACATTTAATTCCCAAGATAAATTCTTGTCGCACGTTGGCAGATTTTGTAAAGGTATTCAAAGTCAAATTTTGAGCCGCAGATTGAAAATTCCACGGAACAGATGTTCCATCGCTTCTTCCTAATAAACAAAGGTATGACTCAGGCGCCAGAGGATTTGTGCCATAATGGTAAATTGCAGAGTAACTTGCTGCAGTATTGGAAGTGTTGAAAACACCATAATAGTGGTTTTGATCAACGGAATCAATAGAAGATAAAACTGTGCTAACCAATGGCGCACCATCTACGCGGTAAACGTGCAAACCTTCCACTATGCCTGCTGTTGTAACTTGCAGCGAATCCATTGTTCCGGATGCGACACTCAAATTAGCAACTGCACCGTATACATACGCACTTTTATTTCCAATTGGAGCGCCGGAATTAATTTGTGTAGCTCCGACAAGTGCACCGTTATTTGCATTTATAGAATTGTCGTTAATTACACCTGGCATATCAAAATTCCAGTAACCCGCTAAATTGGAATAATTTGGGTGACTTGGTGTAACTTTCTGGCACATGTATGCTTTCAAAGTTGCTTCCGAAAGAGCAGTATTCCAAATTCTAACTTCGTCAATTGCACCATCGAAATAGCGCGTTCCACCAGCTGCATATGCAATTTTTCCAATTGTCAAGTTATATGTTGTAGCACTAATTGTTCCCGAATAATTTGTAGAACCTACTTGCGTTCCATTGATAAAAATTCGCATGATTGTTCCGTCAAACGTTCCTGCTATATGGTACCATTTTCCAGTTTGCATCAAAGCACCCGAAGCTACTTCGTGCCACGTACCATTCCCAAAATTAAACGATAACGAACCATTAGCTCCGGCGCGCAAGGTATAACCCTGATCTCCAGTTGCCCAGCCATCTTTGGATACAATCACATTTTCCCAAATATTTGCTGCCCATGAATCTGCTTTAATCCATGACTCGATCGTAATGAGCGATGGATTTAAACTTGCACTACTTGGTACAGAAACGTAGCTGCTGTTAAAATCACATGCTCTGCCGGAGCCAGAAACCTGAGAAAATGCTGTGTTTAATAGGCATATTGATAGAATCACAAAAAACGAAAGAGAAATTTTTCTGAACATAGTACTAGCTTATTAGTGAATAATTTTTGGATGAATTTACAAAAACTTCGAATAATTTGGAGAAAAAAAATGAAAGTTGGATGAAAATGGAAAATTGGAGAATTAAAAAAAGGAGTAAATGAATTCATTTACACCCTTACATTTTGCTTGATTGTACCGCAACAATTTTCTATTTCTCAAAATGAAAAATGAAAAAATAGAACGCTTGTCGCCTAAATTAAAATGCGGATATTTTTGTTGAAACTTCTCGCATTCAGCTAAAAAAAAGTACTTTTAAGAACTAAAAAATTCCGCTTTTAACGAAACATACTTTTATGCCAACCTATATTCATTTAGCGAATCTCATTATCCGAAAATCAGCAATAGAACAGAAAATAGTAGGCGGTTGCGCTGTATTTCGAGAAAATTATATCTTCCGAAATATTGAATTGAACCAAGAAGACAACGACACATTTTCTCTAACGCGCATGAATCCAGACGAATTTGATTTGGACACCTTGATCGAATTGGGGTTAGCGTATAATGAGGATCAAAATTCTTCAACAGATTTTACAATTGTGACGCGCTATGGCGGAATGCTTTGGGATGTGGATTGGTTGCAACAAAACGGAATTTA
>JBEDAD010000042.1:0-7298 GCA_041177985.1 Bacteroidota bacterium
AAGGCAATGAGTATGGGGCAATTGACGAATAATAAAAAAGAATTATTGCCAGTTTTAACGCAGTTGGTGAAAGAATACCCTAAAACGGATGAAGCTGCTCGAGCAAATGAGATGATAGGAATTATCGAAAATGGGTATTCTGAAAATAAACCAATGGATTTTTCAAACAAATCGCCGTATCGATTTGTTGAAAACGCACCGCAATGGGTAATTGTTTTTCTGGAGAAGGACGAAAGCTCTAGTGTGTCAAAAACAAAAATTGCAGACTTTAACAAGGAGTTTTTCAGCAGAAATAAACTGAAAGCCAGTTCAAAAATATTTACCGACGATCTAAGTGTGATTGTGGTGCAGGAATTTGAAGATGATTTAAAAGCAAAAGAGTATTTACGCGTTTTTAAGGAAACAAGAAAACATTTACTGGATCTTCAAAAGGCAAAGGCTTTAATTATTACCCAGGAAAACATGAAGATTCTTTTTGACACCCAAAAACTATCGGATTACCAACTGTTTTATGACGAATACTATTAAAACATGCTGAAAAGAAAAGAAAAATCACAATTTGACAGTCCGGAACGTTTAAATCGAATAGTGGATGGCACGAAGATTATTGGCGATATTTTCTCGGAATCCAATTTGCGAATTGACGGCGAAGTGCATGGAAATATTTCTACCAAAGGAAAGGTTGTAATCGGAGAAAGTGGCATGGTAAATGGAAATTTAACGTGCCAAGAAGCAGAAGTTGAAGGTAAAATTGACGGAAATTTATCCATTGAAGGCTTATTGATTTTGCGAGAAACAGCAAAAATTACAGGTGATATTCAAACAGCGAGATTACACATGGAGGAAGGCGCGCTGTTTTTGGGTTCTTGTGCGATGCGAAATGCAAGTGCAAACGAAAATACAACGTCTATGCGGCAGGAAAATCGAACAGAAGACTTGGTTTACTAAGATGCCGGAATCAAACAATCAAAAAAGTGTTTCAAAATTTGCCCGTTTCTCTTCTCTGGGAATTCAGATGGGTGCAATCATTGCATTTTTTACCTGGCTAGGCACTTATTTAGATGAAAAATACAAGACAAAAACACCCTGGTGGACAATCAGTCTCTCGCTTTTTGGCGTTTTGGCAGCATTGATACTCGTGATAAAAGAGGTAATCCAAATAAGTAAAGAAGATGAGTAAACGTAAATATTTTTTAAAGCAATTTTTTGTTAGTATCGCTTCAATTGTTTCCTTCTACTTGGGATTGGTGTCTCTCCGAATTATTCCAATCGATCCTTTTGGAGCTATATTGGTTTCCCTAACTATTGCATTTATTTTTCTTCTGGGAATGTTAATTATTGCCCCAAGTTTGGATAAAGATGCGGAACAATTTGCAATCAAATTTCTATTGTTAACAACCGTTCAATTGCTGCTGTCGTTTTTGATTATAGGAACTGTTGTGTTCATGAGGCTGGAAGAATTTAGACGAATCGGATTTCACATGGTTGGTTTATTTGTTTTATTGCTGGGTATACAGTCTTTTTTATTGATTAGAATTAGTAATCGCACAGTTTAATTTAAGTAGATTAAGGTTTGCATCATTCAATCTTGTTTTTTGAATGAGATAGCTTGAAAAAATTAATTTCAATTCTAAACATTTTTCCTTGTTTCTTTAGAAAGTTTACCTAACTTTGCGCCAAAATTTAAAGGATTTTTAAGGAATAATATAGACAATGGCTCAAAAAAAAGTTACTATTTCTGCGTTTATTACACTACTAGCAATTTTCTGTTTGAATATTGCTTTTGCGTCGACAAATCTAGGTCAAAATAAGAAAGAGTCGGAAGAGAAAGATTTTGATGTTAACGGAATGATAATGCATCATATTAAAGATGCACATGAATGGCATCTTTGGGGCCCAGAGCACGGAGGGACTTCTATATACTTGCCAATAATTTTAATTGATGGTGGTGTAAAAGTTTTTTCTTCATCTCATTTTTACCACGGAAGCATCCAAAAAGTTATAGACCATAAAACAAAACTAGAAGTTGAATTTATTTCCGGTTCTGGTCCTGCTAAGGGATATGGATTGTACCACGAAAAAATTTATAAATTAGCGAATGAAACGTTGCAAATTGAAGACGGACATGTACATGGTAATACAAAAACTTTAGATTTTTCCATTACTAAAAATGTGCTTTCTTTGTTTTTCGGTGCGTTTTTTATTCTTGTAATAATGGCTTCAGTAGCGCGATTTTACAAAAAGAATGGTGCTGTTTCACCAAAAGGCTTGGCAAAGTTTTTAGAACCGCTTATTGTAATGGTAAGAGATGATGTAGCTAAATCCAACATCGGCGAACACAAATACAAAAAATATGTTCCTTATTTATTGACAATTTTCTTCTTTATTTTCTTTAATAACCTACTTGGTTTGGTTCCGCTCATTCCAGGTGGAGCAAATTTAACCGGAAATATTTCTGTGACATTATTTTTAGCAATCTGTACCTTGGTAATTACGTTGGTTTCCTCCAATCGTAATTATTGGAAACACATTTTTGCAACTCCTGGAGTTCCAGTTCTTTTATTACCTATCATGATTCCAATCGAGTTGGTTGGGATTTTAACAAAGCCTTTTGCCTTAATGATTCGTTTGTTCGCGAATATGACCGCTGGACACATCATCGTTTTGGCTTTAGTTTCCATAATTTTTATAAACAAAAATGTTGCTTGGGGAGCTCTTTCTGTTCCAATGGCTTTGTTTATATCGATTTTAGAGTTGTTGGTTGCTTTCTTGCAAGCGTATCTATTTGCAATGTTATCCGCATTGTTTATCGGTGGAGCAGTGGAAGAGGCGCACCATTAATTAATTAGTAACTTTTAAATATACATAGTTATGTACGGAAGTATAGCAGCAATCGGAGCAGGTCTTGCCGTTTTAGGCGCAGGATTAGGAATTGGTAGAATCGGTGGTTCAGCAATGGACGCAATCGCACGTCAACCAGAAGCTTCAGGAAAAATTACAACAACGATGATTATCGCTGCGGCGTTAATCGAAGGTGTTGCGCTTTTCGGTGTAGTAGTAGGTCTACTAGGAGGAGCGAAATAATTTAAACTCCGCACTTGACGGTTGGTCAAGTGCGGATTAATTTTAAAACTTTTAAAAAAAATATAAAATGGATTTAATTTTACCAGAATTCGGTCTTTTGTTTTGGACAGGTTTAGTTTTTATCTGTCTGCTTTTTGTCTTAACAAAATTTATTTGGAAGCCAATCTTAAGTTCTGTAAATGAACGTGAACAAAAGATAGCCGAAGCTCTAGATCTTGCGGTTCGCACAAAAGCTGAAATGAAAGAAATGCAAGCTCAAAATGAGAATCTGCAAAAAGAAGCACGCGCGGAAAGAGATGCAATCTTGAAGGATGCTAAAGAAACTGCCGTGAAAATGGTAGAAGATGCGAAAGCTATTTCCAAGAAAGAATCCGAAAAAATAGTTGCTGCTGCGCGAATGGTTATTGAAGAGGAGAAGAACGCTGCTATTTCGGAACTAAAAACGAAAGTTGCACTATTTTCAATCGAAATTGCAGAGAAAATAGTCCGTGCTGATTTGTCTTCTGATGAAAAGCAAAAAGCATTAGCTGAGAAAATGGCTGGTGATATTAACTTGAATTAAGACAATTACGATGAAAAGTACAAAAGCAGCATCGCGATACGCAAAGGCGCTCTTGGAGTTGGCCATCGAGCAGAATAAACTGGATGTAGTTGCTGCAGATTTGAAGTATTTGGAAGCTGTTAATGCAGAAACCAAAGAATTTACGATTCTTTTGAATTCTCCAATTATTAATTCGGCTAAGAAAATAGCAATTTATAGAGAGCTGTTCGGGAAATTTGAAGCCTTAACGTTATCTTTTATTGACTTAATAACCAAGAATAGAAGAGAATACATGTTGCCTCAAATTGCAATTTCTTTCGATCAACTGTTAAAAGCACACAGAGGAATTGTTCCTATTACAATTGTATCTGCAGTGGCTCTAAACGACACAACCCGTAATCTAATCGTTTCAAAAATCCAACATTCCAGCACTGAAAAACTGGAAGTAGAAGAAATAGTTGACTCCACATTAATCGGTGGTTTCATAGTGCGCATGGATGATAAGCAAATTGATGCATCTGTTGCAAGTCAAATTAATAATTTAAAACAACGTTTAACACGATAATCCGCAATTAAGTGGAATCAATGTAAAACTAACGAGTATGGCAGATATAAAACCAGCAGAAGTTTCTGCAATTTTAAGAGAACAGTTATCCGGATTTCGTTCCGAAGCTGAACTACAGGAAGTAGGTACCGTATTGCAAGTAGGTGATGGTATCGCACGAATTTATGGATTGAACGGTGTTCAATACGGTGAGTTGATTGAGTTCAACGGCGGATTGCAAGGAATCGCTTTAAACTTAGAAGAGGACAATGTTGGAGCCGTAATGCTTGGACGTTCTAATCTTGTGAAAGAAGGAGATACTGTAAAACGTTTAGGACGTATCGCTTCTGTTAAAATTGGAGAAGGATTAGTTGGACGTGTTATTGATACTTTAGGGAATCCAATTGACGGAAAAGGACCAATTCAAGGCGAATTATACGAAATGCCAATCGAAAGAAAAGCACCAGGTGTAATTTTCCGTCAACCAGTAACTGAGCCATTGCAAACTGGTATCAAAGCAATTGATGCGATGATTCCTGTTGGTCGTGGACAACGTGAGTTGATTATCGGTGACCGTCAAACGGGAAAAACAACTGTTGCAATTGATACAATTATCAACCAACGTGAATTCTACGATAGAGGAGAGCCTGTTTTTTGTATTTATGTTGCAATTGGACAAAAAGCATCTACAGTTGCTGGAATTGTTAAGAAATTTGAAGATGCAGGAGCGATGGCGTATACGGTAATCGTTGCGGCAAATGCATCCGATCCTGCAACGATGCAGTTTTATGCGCCAATGACTGGTGCTGCTGTTGGAGAATTCTTCCGCGATTCAGGTCGTCCAGCATTAATTGTATACGATGATTTATCCAAACAAGCGGTAGCTTACCGTGAAGTTTCTTTGTTACTTCGTCGTCCTCCAGGTCGTGAAGCATATCCTGGTGACGTTTTCTACTTGCATTCCCGTTTATTGGAAAGAGCTGCAAAAATTATTGCAGATGATAAAATAGCATCCCAAATGAATGACTTACCTGAATCCTTGAAAGGAATCGTTAAAGGTGGTGGTTCATTAACAGCATTGCCAATTATTGAAACGCAAGCAGGTGACGTTTCTGCATATATTCCAACGAATGTTATTTCTATTACAGACGGACAAATATTTTTGGAAAGTGATTTGTTTAACGCAGGTATTCGTCCAGCGATTAATGTTGGTATTTCTGTATCTCGGGTTGGTGGAAACGCACAAATCAAATCGATGAAGAAAGTTGCCGGAACATTAAAATTGGATCAGGCACAATACAGAGAATTGGAAGCGTTTGCTAAATTCGGTTCGGATTTAGATGCTGCAACGAAATCTGTTTTGGATAAAGGAGCACGTAACGTGGAAATCTTGAAGCAAAGAGAAGGAGATCCATACCCGGTAGAAAAGCAAATTGCAATCATCTATGTTGGAACAAAAGGATTGATACAACGCGTTCCAATTTCCAAAGTAAAAGAATTTGAAAAAGAATTTTTGAATTATTTGGAAGCGAAACATTCGGATGTATTAGTAGCTTTAAAAGCTGGTAAATACACAGACGAAATTACAGATACATTGTCAAAAGTTGCTAAGGAATTAGCGGATAAGTACTAAATTAATTTGGAATCTAGCATTCGGTTTTCATGTGAACGCCGAATGCTAAATCCTGAATACTGAATCAAAGTATGGCAAGTTTAAAAGAAATACGAAATAGGATTACTTCCGTAAGTTCTACAATGCAGATTACCTCCGCTATGAAAATGGTGTCGGCTGCAAAGTTGAAAAGAGCGCAAGACGCTATCACACAGATGCGTCCGTATTCGGAAAAGTTACAGGAAATTTTAGCTAATTTGAGTGGCTCTTTGGATCTTTCTGAAAATGCATTCGCATCGGAAAGACCGATTCAAAATGTTTTGATTGTTGGTATTACTTCTAACCGTGGATTATGCGGTGGTTTTAACAACAATATTATAAAGCGCGTTAATTTATTGGTGAATGAGGAATATGCTTTCGCTAATACACGTGTTCTATGCTTAGGTAAGAAGATAAAGGACGCTTACAAACGTTCGGAGAAATATTATATCAACGACGCTTTGGCGCCTGTTGAGGATATTTTTAACCAATTGAATTTTGAAAATACCGCTACGATTGGAAAGGAATTAATGAACCTATACACAAGTAAGGAATTCGATAAAATCATCATTGTCTACAACCGTTTTGTAAATGCAGCAACACAAGATGTACGCGCTGAACAATTTTTGCCTTTAATTCCAGCTGCAACAGATGATTTAACTGCAAACAGCGATTATATTTTTGAGCCATCCAAAGCAGAAATTGTGGAAGATTTGATTCCAAGATCTTTGAAAATACAATTGTTCAAGGGTTTATTGGATTCAAATGCGGCAGAACATGGCGCTCGAATGACAGCAATGCACAAGGCGACGGATAATGCCGATGAATTGAGAAAAGCATTGAAGTTAACGTACAATAAAGCACGTCAAGCTGCCATAACAAATGAAATTCTAGAAATTGTTGGCGGAGCGGAAGCATTAAACAGCTAAAAAGTTGAAACATTAAGTTTCCTAAAAAATAAAATAAGAAGCAGAATCCAAAAGGTTCTGCTTTTTTTATGGAAATGTTTGATGTTCTAGCGCAGACAAAAACCCAGCAAAATATCTATAAACTCCTCTGGTGATTCGGCATGTACCCAGTGACCTGCGCCTTGGATTGTTTGCACCGTTGAATCGGGAAAAAGTTCTTCTAAATGTTCGATATCGCTGTCTAAAATATAATTGGAAAGTTCCCCGCGAATAAAAAGTGTCGGTAGCAGAACTTCTTTCTCCGGCAGTGCTGCTAAAATAGCTCCCATTTCACGTTCCAGCACTTCTAAATTCATTCGCCAAGCTAATTTCCCTTTCTCCTTCCAATACAAATTTTTTAACAGAAACTGACGTACTCCTTCGGAATCAATATGCTGTTTTAAAATGGCTTCCGCTTCACTTCTCAATTGAATAGTTGGTAGGTCGATTGCATGCATTCCAGCAAGAATGTGTTGATGGTGGCTTGGATATTCCTTTACGCCAATATCAACAACAACCAATTTGTCCAGT
>JBEDAD010000043.1:0-13678 GCA_041177985.1 Bacteroidota bacterium
AAATTAATAGCTACCTCTTCGAACCAAAATGGTAGTTCTGTTACCATTGCAATGAATGGTTTCGCAAATGGTATGTACCAAGTAAAATTATCCTCAGGAGAAGCTCAAATTACCAAAAGAATTATAAAATTGTAAATAGAATAAATTGCTGGGAAAGGGTCGTTTGAAAAAACGACCCTTTTTTATTTTATATATATGGATAGTGATGAAATTTAGACTAATTTTGCACTTTCTATTATTTCATGTAATGAGTGCATCAAAAAAGATTAATTCAGCGTTAATTTCTGTTTTCGACAAAACCGGATTAGAAGCAATTGTTCAAGAATTACATAAAAATGGTGTAGTTATTTTTTCCACTGGAGGCACGCAAGCGTTCATTGAGGAACTGAAAATACCTGTTGTGCGTGTGGAGGATTTGACATCTTACCCTTCTATTCTTGGCGGCCGTGTAAAAACATTGCATCCGAAAGTTTTCGGTGGAATACTAAACCGTAGAGACAATGCACAAGACCAACAGCAGATTAAAGAATATGAAATTCCTGAAATAGACTTGGTGATAGTTGATTTGTACCCATTTGAGGCAACAGTTGCTTCTGGCGCAAGTCACGACGATATCATTGAAAAAATAGATATTGGTGGAATTTCCCTAATACGGGCTGCGGCAAAAAATTACAAAGATGTCGTGATTCTTCCTTCTCAAAACCAGTACGCTGAATTTTTAGAACTGTTGGTTGCGCAAAATGGTGAGACAACAATCGAACAAAGGATTTCTTTTTCTAGAGACGCATTTAATGTTTCTTCCCATTACGATACGCAGATTTTCAAGTATTTCAATCAGGGTGAAAAAGAAATGTTCAAAGAAAGCATTTTACATTCGCAAGTTTTGCGGTATGGCGAAAACCCACACCAAAAAGGCATTTTTCACGGCGATTTAGATGCTATTTTTGATAAAATGCATGGAAAAGAGCTTTCTTATAACAACCTGTTGGATGTAGATGCAGCAGTTAATTTGATGGCCGAATTCAAGGATGAAGCGCCAACTTTCGCTATTTTGAAACACAACAATCCGTGTGGAATTGCGATACGACCAACCTTAAAAGAAGCTTATTTGGCAACGTTGGCGGGTGACCCGGTAAGTGCATTTGGTGGAATATTGATTGCCAATAAAGAAATGGATTTGGAAACAGCGGTAGAGGTAAATGAATTATTTTGCGAGGTGGTAATTGCACCTTCTTACCATCCGGAAGCGCTGGAATTGCTTAAATCCAAGAAAAATAGAATTATTTTACTTCAAAAGAGTGTCGCCTTGCCAAAACGACAATTCCGAACAATATTGAATGGCGTTCTGGAACAAGATAAAGACTTAATTACAGAAAAAGCTGAAAATTTAGAGCCCCGCACGAAAGTGCACCCAACGCAGCAAGAAATAAACGATTTGCTGTTCGCTAATAAAATAGTAAAACACGTTAAATCCAATACAATTGTGCTGGCAAAAAATAACCAGTTGTTGGCTTGTGGAACGGGACAAACTTCTAGAGTGGACGCCTTGACACAAGCAATTCATAAGGCAAAATCTTTTGGTTTTGATTTAAAAGGAGCTGTTCTGTCATCCGATGCTTTTTTCCCTTTCCCAGATTGTGTGGAAATTGCCGATGAAGCAGGTATAACAGCAGTAATTCAACCGGGAGGCTCCATAAAAGACGAATTATCAATTGATTACTGTAATGCGCATAATATGGCAATGGTTTTCACAGGGAATAGACATTTTAAACATTAAATATTTTTATTTGTAGAAAAGTGTAACAAAAAAACACTTTTTACGAAGAAACTGATTATCATTATAGTACTTTAAAAAAGAAAGCGAACACGAAATGGGATTATTTAGCTTTTTAACGCAAGAAATAGCAATTGACTTAGGCACAGCAAATACACTAATTATCATGAACGATAAAGTAGTTGTAGACGAGCCGTCAATAGTTGCTAGAGATATACAAACCGGAAAAATTGTTGCAATTGGTAAAAAAGCGCAACAAATGCATGGTAAAACCCACAAATTGATTGAGACAGTGCGTCCCTTGAAAGATGGCGTAATTGCAGATTTCCAAAGCGCGGAACAAATGATTCGTGGAATGATTAAAATGATCAATCCAGGGAGAAGCCTTTTCAACCCTTCCCTACGTATGGTTATTTGTATTCCATCTGGAATTACAGAAGTTGAAAAACGTGCCGTTCGCGATTCTGCAGAGCACGCTGGAGCGAAAGAAGTTTACCTGATTCACGAGCCGATGGCAGCTGCAATTGGAATTGGAATTGATGTGGAAGAGCCAATGGGCAATATGATTATTGATATTGGTGGTGGAACTTCAGAAATTGCAGTTATTGCCTTAGGTGGAATAGTTTGCGATAAATCAATTCGAATTGCAGGAGATGATTTTACCAGCGATATTGAAGAATATATGCGTCGTCAACACAACATTCTTGTTGGAGAACGTACCGCAGAACAAATAAAAATTGAAGTTGGCGCTGCCATTCCAGAATTGGATAATCCACCGCCAGATTTTGCGGTTCGTGGACGTGATTTAATGACTGGAATTCCAAAGGAAATTATCATAACGTATTCTGAAGTTGCACACGCTTTGGATAAAACGATTTCTAAAATTGAAGAAGCGATTTTAAGTGCGTTGGAAATGACTCCGCCTGAATTATCCGCAGATATTTACAAAACTGGAATTTATCTTGCTGGAGGCGGCTCCATGTTGAGAGGACTTGACAAACGTATTTCTGCAAAGACAAAACTACCGGTTCACATTGCTGAAGATCCATTGAGAGCTGTAGCAAGAGGAACAAGTATTGCATTGAAAAACATCGAAAAATTCCAATTCTTGATAAGAGATTAATTTTAAGAATCCCGGTAAATATTTATCGGGACTTTCTTATCTTTGTGCATGCGCAATTTAATAGCTTTTTTTAAGCGTTTTCGTGTTTTTCTAGTTTTTGTGGTTTTGCAGCTTTTTGCGATCACAACCTATTTTTCTTTTTTAAATTTCCCTAGAGCACGTTATCTTACCACTGCATCATCTGTTTCCGGCTCTATACTTGGTGCGAAGCATGAAGTTACAAAGCATTTTAATCTTGCAAAGAACAACCAAAATCTTCAGAAAGAGAATATTCGCCTAAGAAAACAGTTGCCAGAAAGCTTTCATCGCTTACAGTACGGAACAGTTAAAATTAATGACACACTTTATCGTCAGCAATACGAATACATCCCAGCATTGGTAATTAATTCTACCGTCACGAAAAGAAATAATTATTTCACCTTAGACATCGGATCAAAACAAAAAATCAAACGCGGGATGGGCGTTTTTTCAGACAAAGGAATTGTCGGAATTGTGCACAACGTAAGTGAAAATTATGCTGTTGTTAAATCTGTTTTAACTGAAAACATCAACGTTGACGTTTTGATTGAACCCATTGGACTTTTTGGCTTGCTAAAATGGGACGGAAGAGATCCACGAAGAGGTTCGATTGCAGGAATTTCAAATGATCAATCGATCAAAAAATGGTCGAAGGTTGTGACAAGAGGTGGATCCGGTATTTTTCCGCGCGGCTTGCCAGTTGGCAGAATTGAAAAGTTAAAACCCGTAGAAGGAAAACCATTATGGGATGTAGTAATACGATTTTCCGAGGATTATAGAGCGTTGCAGCGTGTATACGTTATTAAAAACCTGCTGCGCGAAGAACAAGAAAATCTGGAATCAGAAATTCCGGTAGATAAAGAAGAATGAACGAAGTAATTAAAAATATAATCCGTTTTATTTTATTGGTTGGTATTCAAGCGCTTGTGTTGAATCAACTTGAAATTGGACTTGGAATACAAATTATGGTATATCCACTATTTGTGCTTTTATTGCCGTTTGAATTAAGTGTAATTGCTGTTTTAGCCCTCGCTTTTGCAATGGGAATTGCTATAGATTCAATTTCAAACACATATGGTTTGCACGCTTCTTCCTTGGTCTTAATGGCTTATTTACGTCCAATCATTTTTAAAATGTTTGCGCCCCGCGATGGCTACGATAATTTAAAAGAAGGAAGCAGCTATCAAATGGGAGTGCGCTGGTATATTTTCGTTTACGGGATATTGCTGTTTTTGCACCATTTATGGTTTTTTACATTGGAAATATTTAGAATGGATGATTTCTTTTTCATTCTTCAAAAGGTTTTCTTGAGCCTACCATTGTCCTTTTTATTCAGCACCTTGTTGCAATCACTTTTTGTTTCTAAGCCAAAAGAAAGATGAATTTAGACGCCAGAAAATATGTCTTGATTATCTTAATGGTATTGGTCGGAATAATTTATACCATACGCATTTTTTACATGCAGGTAATGGATGATACCTGGACATTGAGGGCACAAGAAATCGCTGAAAAAAGAAAAGAAATTACTCCGCCACGGGGCGTTCTATTTGACCGAAATGGCAAAAAAATGGTTTCCAATCGAACTTACTATAACCTTATGATGGTGGAGGACGAAATGAAAAACCTGGATACTGCCGCTTTTGCAAAATTGATTGGTTGGACACGCGAACAGGTTAGATATCGGTTTCAGGAAATTGTCAGAGGGGAAGGGAAATACTACAACCGCCACAGCGGAAAAACAACCTCCAATTACCAAAAAATTCGTGCCTATCCGTTTCTAAAAGAATTAACGCTGGAAGAAATCGCTGTTATTGCCCCACATTTGGAAAATTTCCCGGGCTTTCACGAAGAAGTTACCAGTATGAGAAGCTATCCTTATGCAAATGGTGCTAATATTGTTGGCTATCT
Source organism: Bacteroidota bacterium (assembly GCA_041177985.1). GTDB lineage: Bacteria > Bacteroidota > Bacteroidia > Flavobacteriales_D > Crocinitomicaceae > M0103. Next base: position 4,824 of record JBEDAD010000043.1, read on the forward strand.
TTCGGAAGTAAACAGAGAAGAAATCACCGAAGACCAATTCTATAAACCGGGCTACAATATCGGGCGCGCAGGATTGGAACGATTTTATGAAAAAGAATTGCGCGGACAAAAAGGAATCCGATATATTGTTACTTCTGCTTTGAATAACGCAATTGAATCGTATGCAAATGGAAAATACGACACAATAGCAAAACAAGGTCCGCCACTAAATTTAGGTGTGGATATTATTTTGCAAGCCTACGGTGAAAAGCTTTTAAAAAATAAAAGAGGTTGTATAGTGGCAATTGAACCAAAAACAGGGGAGATTTTAGCCTTGGTTTCTGCTCCGTCCTATGATCCAAATTTATTCATCGGAAAAAGAAATATTTCGGATAATTATCCGGCATTGTTGAACGATCCAAGTAAACCATTGTACCCAAGACCTCTAGCAGCGGAATATCCTCCTGGATCGACATTTAAGTTGTTGAATTCCCTGATTGGATTGCAAGAAGGTGTTATTACGCCAGAATCAGGCTTTCCATGCAATAAATCTGTTGTTGGTTGCCACAACCATGCTAGTGCAGGAAATTTGGCAGATGCGATAAAACATTCGTGTAACCCTTATTATTATTCGGTAACCCGCAGAATTATTCAGCAGGGGAAAAAGAAAAGTGTTTTTGAAGATGCGGAGATTGGGCTCAATATCTGGTCAAAATACATGCGTAGTTTCGGTTTGGGACAAAATTTGGAGACAGATATTACAGGATTACGCCCAGGTTCTATTCCAGATTCAAAATACTACGATAAATGGTACGGAAATCACCGGTGGGCATTTTCCACCATTCGTTCCATTTCAATCGGACAGGGAGAAGTAATGTTGACGCCGCTTCAAATGGCAAATATTGTTGCTATAATTGCAAATAGAGGGTGGTATTATACGCCGCACTTTGTGAAATCAATTGGCGAAAACGGCCCCATGGCGCAATTTAGAAAGAAACATTATTCCATGGTCGATCGCAAACATTATTCTGTAATTGTGGAGGGAATGAGACGCGTTGTTCACGAGCCAGGGGGAACAGGGAAAAGAGCAAAGCTAAAAGATATTATTGTGTGTGGAAAAACGGGAACCGTTCAAAATCCGCACGGAGATGACCACTCTGTTTTTGTGGCCTTTGCACCAATGAATAATCCAAAAATTGCAATTGCAGTTTTTATTGAAAACGCAAAAGGTGGCGGAGGATTATGGGCTGCGCCTACCGCAGGACTTATGATTGAGAAATATTTAACACGAAAAATTATTGAAAAAGAGCGCGAGAAAACAATTTTAGACGCAAACTTTTCCTACAACAGATGAGAAAAGGAGAATCCATAGTAGCACATTTTGATTGGGCATTGTTTGTATCCTATTTGATTTTATTAATCATGGGTGTCGCAACCGTGTATTCCACTGCTTACAATGAAGATCACCCAAGTTTGTTTGATTTTTCGCAAAAATATGGGAAGCAAATTATTTGGCTCGGTGTTTCCTTGTTTCTAGGTTTAATGGTTTTTTTAATTGACTCGGATATATACCAAAAATTTGCCGTTCCAATCTATTTATTCACCTTATCCCTTTTGGTGGTTGTATTGTTTATGCCGCCTGTAAATGGCGCGCGCGCATGGCTCGGAATTGGAACGATGGGAATTCAACCGGCAGAATTTGCCAAAATAGGTTCCGCACTTTTACTTGCACGTTTTATTAGTAACGTTAATGTAAAGCAGCAAAATATTCAAACGGTGCTCCTTGCAAATGCAATTATTCTGATTCCAATGGCTCTGATTTTGTTGCAGCCGGATGCTGGAACTTTTGTTGTTTTCACCTCTTTTCTATTTGTGATGTACCGCGAAGGAATTACCTACGATCCTCTGATTCTAAAAATCATGAACGGCATTCCAGGAGTAAAGTTTAAGCAAACATGGGTCGGAAGCCATTTTATTCCCATCTTGTTTGTCGTTGTTTTCTTAAGTTTGGTGACACTACTTATGAGCAACGAAGTGCTTGAATTCGACTTTTTACCAGGACTAGAAATCCCAGGATTTTGGAGTGTAATTATTTCGTTAACCATATTTGCGCTTTTATCGCTTCTCATTTCTAGATTGTTAGGTGCGAAAAGAGAAAGAAGAAGAGTGGTGTTCGTTGTTTTGATTGGGTTTGTTTTGGCGGCAGGATTATCGTCCATTGTAAACTTCGGTTTTCAAGGTTTGGCTGACCATCAAAAGGATAGAATTGAACTTTTTTTAGGACTAAAAGAAGATCCGAACGGAGAAGATTACAACCGAAATAGAGCAATGGCAGCAGTCGGCTCAGGAGGGTTTTTTGGCAAAGGGTACAACAAAGCTTCCGTTTCCAGCGTAGAAAGTAACCACGTTCCAGAAAGTGAAACCGACTTTATTTTTTGCCCTTTCGCAGAAGAATGGGGTTTTGCAGGGGTTTTTATTTTGGTTAGCGTGTATATGTTTGTGCTCATGCGAATTATAGTTATTGCAGAACGGCAACGTTCCGTTTTTAATCGTGTATACGCCTATGCGGTTGGAATGATTTTGTTTTACCATTTTGCCATTAATATCGGAATGAATATAGGATTTGCTCCGGTTATAGGAATTCCACTGCCGTTCTTTAGCTATGGAGGATCTTCGATGATGTCATTTTCGATGATGCTTTTCATTCTGTTGAAACTCGATAGCCAACGACGGGATGTGTTACAATAATTTCAAAAAGTATTAAACGAAAGAAATCTTTACATTTACATAAATTAGTTAACCATGAAAGATAAGAAAGGAACAAAAAACATTTTTTTTGATAAAGAACAAAAGAAATTGACCTATTTATTTTGGTTCTTTGCTATGCTCCCTTTGTTAATCGTTGCTTCCTTATTATTGTTCCAATCGGAAGATGATTTGCCGCCAGTAGCGATGTTGGATAACCCACCCGAATTATTGGCTTCTGTTGTTTTGGCGGAGGATGGTGAAACAGAATTGGGAAGGTATTGGAAAATAAACCGAACAAGTGTGGAATTCAAAGAAATTTCACCTTTTGTGATCGACGCTTTGATATCTACGGAAGACGAGCGATTTTTAGACCATTCCGGAGTGGATTTTAAAGCAATCGGACGAGCAGTCGTATCTGTCGGTGGAGCCGGAGGAGCATCCACAATTTCACAGCAATTAGCAAAGCTTTTATTTACACTGCAACAGCGGGAGCGTGAAGAATTGGCGCGTGCAACCGGCGAATCGGTATCAAATTCCTCTAATTGGAAAATAGGGCGTATTTTCCGCCGAATTAATGAAAAAGTTCGGGAAAATATTATTGCAACACGTTTGGAGAAACGCTATACGAAAGAGGAAATTATTACCATGTACCTAAATCAGTTCGATTTTTTATACAATGCCGTTGGAATTGAAAATGCTGCGAAAGTTTACTTTAATAAAAAACCGATTAACCTGAATAAAGAGGAAGCAGCAATGTTAGTTGGAATGTGTAAAAACCCCGGCTTGTATAATCCTTACACGCACAAAATAAAAAATTACAGAGGTAAAATCGCTACGGAAAAAAATATCGCACTTTCAGCAGTTACATCGGAAGAAGTTGCTGTAAAAAGGGGGGAAGATTCCTTAAGAGCGGTATCGCGTAGAAACCAAGTTTTGTTTCAATGGTTAAAAAATAGCAAGGAGAATAATGCGGCTTTGAAAAACAATTTAACACAAGAAGAATTCGACCTGTTGAAAGTGAAACCATTGTATGTTGATTACCAAGTTGTGGATCACAAACAAGGAATGGCGCCTTATTTTCGTGAAGCGGTTCGAAAAGAACTTACTAATTTGTTTTTGGAAAAAAATCCCGACGGAAGCTGGAAATACCAAAGACAAGATGGAACACCATACGATATTTACCGCGACGGATTAAGAATTTACACCACTATTGATGCTAATTTGCAGAAATATGCGGAAGAGGCAGTTACGCGTCACTTGAAGGAAAATTTACAAAAGCCATTCAACGACAACAATCGAAGAGTGCGCAATTACCCATTCAGTAATTCTATTACAGATGAAGCGGCAGAGTCTATCATGCGCAGTGCCAGACTAAATTCTCCGCGGTATGCTAAACTAGTAGAAAGTGGCTTGTCTGAAAATGAAATTTCACAAAATTTTAATACACCGCAACAAATGAAAATCTTCTCCTGGGATGGAGAAACCGATACTTTACTTTCACCAAATGATTCTATTCGGTATTATAAATCTTTTCTGCATGCAGGTTTACTTTCTATAGAACCGCAGACTGGATTTGTGAAAGCGTGGGTTGGCGGTGCAAATTTTCAGCATTTTGCTTTCGATCACGTGAAGCAAGGTAAACGACAAGTTGGATCTACGATTAAACCATTTGTCTATGGAACAGCAATGGCAATGGGCGTAGTAAAACCATGCACGCAATTTGCAAATACAGCGTATTGCGTCGATTTGCAAGATGGTGGCGGAAATATTAATGGCCGTTGGTGTCCAAAAAATGCTGGTGGATCAGATGCTGGCGTTGTTTCTGCTTCAACCGGTTTGGCGCAATCCATGAACAATATTACAGTTGCTGTGATGGCAAAAATGGGAGGTTACGCCGGACCAAAAACGATTTCTAAGTTATTGAAACAAATGGATATTAATTTGCGTCCGGAAGATGAGGTTCCTTCCATGTGTCTCGGTATTATGGATCTTTCCTTATTTGAACTGGTCGGAGCTCAAAGTATTTTTGTCAATAATGGAATTTACAATCGTCCAACAACTATCTTGCGAATTGAGGATAGAAGCGGAAATGTAATCTATAATGCCAAACCGTATTCCAAAGAAGTGCTGAACGAAAATGTAGCTTACGAAACATTGAAAATGATGAAACAAGTTGTCACAGGTGGAACAGCAGGGAGCTTGCGCGGCGGACAATCTTGGGGAAATGTATTAGCTCCAACAGCGGGGAAAACGGGAACAACACAAAAAAATTCAGACGGTTGGTTTGTTGGTTTGACACCAGATTTGGTAACAGGAGTTTGGGTTGGAGCAGAAGATCCTTCTGTTAGATTTAATTCTATGACGTGGGGACAAGGTGCGCGAATGGCGTTACCGATTTATGGTTACTACATGCAGAAAGCATATAAAGATCCCGTTGTGGCTTTGTCAACGACCGATTTTGCAGTTCCTGCATCGTACGATCCTAATGCATTTTCGTGCGCCGGTGATGGATCTATCGTTCCGGTTGAAGATGATAATCCATTCGGAATTTAAGTGAAAAAATAGTTCAGAATGGAAAGTTGTTTTCACGACAAACCATTCTTTAACGAAAGAAAATAGTTGCTATGAATAAAGTTGTAAAAAATGTGGAGGAAGCATTGCGCGGAATCGAAGATGGTATGACGCTCATGCTCGGTGGATTTGGCTTGTGTGGCATTCCAGAAAACTCAATTGCGCATTTGGTTAAAACGGAAGTGAAAGGCTTAACGTGTATTTCAAACAACGCAGGTGTGGATGATTTTGGCTTGGGTTTACTGCTGCATAAAAAACAAATCAAGAAAATGATTAGCTCCTATGTTGGCGAAAATGCTGAATTTGAGCGACAGATGCTTTCCGGTGAGTTGATCGTAGATCTTATTCCTCAAGGAAGTTTAGCCGAGCGCTGCCGAGCTGGTGGTGCCGGAATACCTGCTTTTTTTACGCCAGCTGGATACGGTACAGAAGTGGCAGAAGGAAAAGAAATGCGTATTTTTAATGGAAAACCACATATTTTAGAAGAAGCGTTAACTGCAGATTTTGCAATTGTGAAAGCCTGGAAAGGCGATACAGAAGGGAATTTAGTCTTCAAAGCAACCGCACGAAATTTTAATCCAATGATGGCAATGGCTGGAAAAATCACCATTGCAGAAGTTGAAGAATTAGTTCCTGCAGGAGAATTAGATCCTAATTTCATCCACACTCCAGGAATTTTTGTGCAACGAATTTTCAAAGGAGAAAAGTTCGAAAAACGCATCGAACAGCGAACGGTTAGAACAAAAAATTAATGAAACAAATAATCAATGTAACAATTGGATGGAACCGGTAAAACAAAATGTTATTCTTGACAAGACCATTGATTTTTCGTTAAAAATTATAACGTATTGTGATCTTTTGGAATCTAACAAAAAATACATCATTGCAAGACAGCTTTTAAAATCAGGGACTTCAATTGGTGCAAATATTCATGAAGCACAAAATGCTGAATCGAAGAATGATTTTATACATAAGTTCAAAATAGCAGCAAAAGAAATTGAAGAAACAAAATATTGGTTGATTTTGTGCAATCGTTCAGATTTATATCCAACGAATCACGAATTATTTAAGGAGCTTCAGGAAATAGGATTAATAGTTTTTAAAATAATATCAAGCTCGAAGAAGTAAATTTTTCTGGGCACTATGTAATTGGTAAATTGTTATATCAAAAAATTGACACATTAAAAACATGGCTTTAGATAAAGTAGGTATTGCAAAAAGAATCGCTCAGGAACTTAGAGATGGTTGGTACGTAAATTTAGGAATTGGTATTCCAACTTTGGTCGCTAATTATATTCCGGAAGGAATTGAAGTTGAATTTCAATCTGAAAACGGTATTCTTGGAATGGGTCCTTTTCCTTTCGAAGGAGAAGAAGACGCAGATCTTATAAATGCAGGTAAACAAACAATCACGGCTCGAAAAGGCGCTTCTTTTTTTGATTCCGCAATGTCTTTTGCAATGATTCGTGGTCAGCACGTTCAGTTAACGGTTTTGGGAGCAATGGAAGTTTCCCAAAATGGAGACATTGCAAACTGGAAAATTCCCGGTAAAATGGTGAAAGGAATGGGTGGAGCAATGGATTTAGTTGCTTCAGCCGAAAATATAATCGTGGCAATGCTGCACACGAATCGAGAAGGAGAATCAAAAATCCTGAAAACGTGTTCGCTGCCACTTACCGGTGTTGGATGCGTAAAAAAAGTGGTAACGGAATTAGCAGTTTTAGAAATCAAAGACAATAAGTTCCACTTGGTGGAGCGCGCTCCTGGCGTAAGTGTCGAAGAAATTATCGCAAAAACAGAAGGGGATTTGGTCGTTCCGGACGTTGTTCCAGAAATGAAGTTTTAGTAAAAACATGTTCAATAAATCAATCCGTGCCACATTGCTGAAACTTGGTGTTCTTGCATTTTGCTTGAGTTGGTTGGTTTATTTCATGTTTAAGAACGAAGTACCCACAGATGTTGGAGATGGGCTAATGCATTTCTTTTATGCACAAGCTTCTTGGGAAAATGTAGACTTGTTTCTACACCATTGGGGGAAACCATTTTTTATTCTTTTGTCCTCCAGCTTTGCGCAGTTTGGTTTCGATGGAATGGTAATTTTCAATATTATCGTATTCGCAGCGACAACACTAATCGGATTTAAAATTCTACAAACTTTTGAAGTCACGGTATGGCTCCAATTGCTTTTCCCATTGTTATTACTTATTCCTCACGATGTTACACAAACGATTTTTGGTGGCTTAACAGAACCTTTATTCAATCTTGCTGCTATTGCGTCACTCTGGTTTCTGCTAGACAAAAAATACTTTTGGTTTGCCATAATTGTTTCCTTTATGCCGTTTATGCGCAGCGAAGGACAATTGCCGGTGGTATTGGGATTATTTCTTTTGGTATACAATAAATCATATAAAACAATTCCGTTTTTATTTCTGGGTTTCATTCTCTATTCTATTGCTGGAATTTTTGTTTACAATGACTTTTGGTGGTATTTTACCAAAAGCGCTTACAGCATGGACAATGCGATTTATGGAAAAGGCACTTGGGGACATTACTTAATTTCCTACAAGAATTATCTAGGTAATCCCGCTGTTTACATTCTAATAATTGGAATCCCAGCAATGGTGATTTTGGCTTTCAAAAAACGTTGGAAAGAAATGCAATTAGAATGGGCTTTTTACGCGTATGGAATTTTTATCGGAGTGGTTGTCCTTCATTCTTATTTTTGGGCTACCGGGCAAAATGGTTCGATGGGATTAACTAGAATTGCAACACAGGGAATGCCAATATTTGTGCTTTTACATCTTTATTATATAAGCCGATTTAAATTTTTCAATCATTTCATTGCGAAAACACTGTACGGGGTATTTGCAATTGTTTTATTGGCGACGCTCGTTAGTACAAAAATTTACCCTAAAAAAGTGGGTGCTTTGGATCGCCAAGTAGTGGAAGCAGCGAAATTCTTAAAAGCTTACAAAGGAAAAGAAAACAAGATATATTACCATTTTCCATTGTTCGCATATGCATTTGATGAAAATCCTTTTTCTGGCAGTGGACAATGTGTATTTCATTCGTTTTCAGATTTGGGATTGGAATTGAAAACAGTAATAAAACCTGGCGATTTTATCGTTCGGGACAGTCATTTTGGACCAATGGAAGCAAATTTACCGCTTTCGGAAGTAGAAAAATATTCTGAATTGGTGAAGGTACATGAATGTATAAGTTCTGAACAAGTGGATGATGCCTTTGGAGAAATAGAAAGCGTTGTAATTTACCAATATATTCCAACCGAAAAACAAAAACCAATCCCATCGCCGGTTACCAAATTGCTTGAAAAATAAGATTTTAAAATTGAAAAAGACAAGGAATTTACCGGTAGAAATTCATTTCTTCAATGTATTTCTGAACGGGATCCGTCAATAAATAGCGTACGTCTTTTCCGTCTTTTATTGCATGGCGCACAAAACTTGCCGAAACTTTCATCACCGGAGCATCATCGCAAAAGACAACGTTTGGATTTTCAGCAAAATCATTCCCAATTTGCGCGTTAATTCCAGTAA
>JBEDAD010000044.1:0-3324 GCA_041177985.1 Bacteroidota bacterium
GCTGCTTCCAAGAAATACAGAAAACGCAAACGAGAAGAATATTTTAGAGAAAACATAAAAAATATTCGGGATCGATTTTCAAACATCAATTTTTTATTGAAAGACATTTAGAGATCTTTAGTTTCTAACTGTTGAATTCGTCAACAGTTTAGTTTTTTCATATTACCGCGTCTCAGAGATTGCTTCCAAGATAATTTTACCTGCTTTTTGAATTTCACGTTCGGAAATTGATAATGGCGGTGAAAGTCTAAAACTATAGGGGTGCGATAAAAACCAAAAACTAATTAGTCCTTTTTCAAGACAACGTTTAACGACTTTTTCCACCCGTTCGAAAGAAACCATATCGAAAGCAAAAAGCATTCCGATTCTGCGTATTTCAATTATTTCTGGATCGGATCCAACGATTGATTCCAGCAGTGCGCCCAGTCTTTCAACTTCACTTAAGTCGATTTCAGACGTTAGCACTTCTAAAAAAGCATTTGCCGCAGCAGAAATTATTGGATGACCGCCAAATGTGGTTATGTGTCCAAGCATTGGGTTGTGCGTGAATTCCCAAAGGTTTTCATGCGATGAAACTAGCGCTCCAATTGGCATTCCTCCACCAAGTGCCTTTCCAAGAACAAGAATATCTGGAACAACTCCAAAATGTTCAAAAGCAAAAATCTTTCCGGTTCTACCCATTCCACACTGAATTTCATCGAAAATCAAAAGCGCCCCAACTTCGGTGCAGCGTTTTCTCAGTTCCATTAAAAAATCTTTCGTTGGAATTCGAACGCCGGCGTCTCCCTGAACAGTTTCTATAATTACTGCTGCCGTTTTTGTGCTAATTTGAGTTAAATCAGCCGTTGAATTATGTTGAATGAATCGAATATCTGGCAATAATGGTCGGAACGCTTGTTTTTTTGCTTCATTTCCAGAAACACTCATCGCGCCATGTGTACTTCCATGATACGATCCTCTGAACGAAACCAACTCCGTTCTTCCAGTGACTCTTTTTCCTAGTTTTAATGCCGCTTCAATTGCTTCTGTTCCAGAATTTACAGAATACACACAGTTCAAATTTTTAGGTAAAAGAGAAACCAGCTTTTCTGTGAATTTTAATGGCGCATCCTGGATAAATTCACCATAAACCATTACATGTGAATGCTTGTCAATTTGTGTTTTTAAAGCGTTTATAACTCTGGGATGGTTATGGCCAATATTATTCACGGCAACTCCAGAAATCATATCCATGTAAGCTTTTCCGGATTTATCATAAATATACAAACCTTCCGCGCGTTCAATATCAATAAGATAGGGATGTTGGTTTGTTTGAGCCGTGTGTTGTATAAAACTTTTTTCTCTTTCCATCTCCATTAAATTAAAAAAAACCGCTGATCGATTAGTATCGGAGTCAACGGTTTTAATTTTTTATTTCTTCGTTTTTTATCCTTTTCGACCGATAGCTTTCAAAGCAGCATCCACAACATCTTGTGTGTCAATATGGTATTTTGTCATCAATTCCATTGGCGTTCCGCTTTCACCAAAGGAATCATTCACAGCAACATATTCTTGCGGAGCAGGGAAATTTTTAGCTAAAACTTGCGCTACAGAGTCACCTAATCCACCATTTGCCATGTGTTCTTCAGCAGTAACAACACATTTTGTTTTACGAACAGATTTTAAAATTGCTTCTTCGTCCAAAGGTTTAATCGTATGCATATTTATCAGTTCAACAGAAATACCTTTCTCTGTTAGAATTTTTGCAGCTTCAATAGATTTCCATACTAAATGACCACAAGCAATAATTGTCACATCCGTTCCTTCCGTTAACACATCCGCTTTTCCGATTATGAATTCTGCATCTGGCTTCACAAATATTGGCATTACAGGTCTTCCAAATCGCAAATAAACCGGACCTACATGCTTGGAAATCGCAATGGTTGCTTGTTTTGTCTGGTTGAAATCGCAGGGAACAATTACCGTCATATTTGGCAACATTTTCATCATTCCAATATCTTCCAAAATTTGATGTGTTGCGCCATCCTCACCCAAGGTTAATCCAGCATGAGAAGCACAAATTTTGACGTTTTTCTGCGAATAAGCGATGGATTGTCGAATTTGATCGTATACGCGACCTGTCGAAAAATTTGCAAATGTTCCAGTATATGGAATTTTTCCACCAATAGTCATTCCTGCTGCCATGCCCATCATATTTGCTTCCGCAATTCCAACTTGAAAAAAGCGTTCTGGATTTTCCTTCAAGAAAGTATCCATTTTTAATGAACCTGTAAGATCTGCACAAAGGGCAACAACATTTTCGTTTGTTCGACCTAATTCAGCTAAGCCTTCGCCAAACCCTGAACGCGTATCTTTATTTCCAAAGATTTCAAATTCTACCATCGTTATAAATTTATTGTTGTTGTTTTATTTGAGTTAATTCTAAATATTTTTTCCACTGTATATGCTGAAGATTTCAACTGCTTTGGTCGGTATACCAACTTGTAGTTGCCTGGTTGTAAATATAAACTGCCGTTTCTAAAACTTTCATCTAAGTTACACACCCATTCCACGCTGCCATTTTCCCGAAAAACAAATAGTTGTGCAACGAGCGTATTGAACGAACGGTAGTTAAAAATTCCCGGTGCAGGAATATCCACGTGAATCGTGCTGCTTTGTGAGACTTCTACTTGAACGTTTGTCCGTGGCAGTGTAAGTATTTCAAGATCATATTTTCCAACAAGGTATTTATCTGTATTATTCACCTTTTGTACATTGATTGTTGTTGGATTATCTTTTTGCATTATTCGTGCTTCTAGATTGTATTGTTTGGCAGCATTGATGTAACGCACCTTAATGAATCCTTGTGGTGCATCCACCGTAATTGTATTGTGAATATTTCGCTGAAGAACAATGTTTTTCTTTTCAATTTTTGGAAGCGTGTTCACCACCAAATCGTATTTGATGGAAGGATCGATGATTAACGTATCCGGATTCCCGAAGCGATTTATAGTATGCACAAATGTATACTTCAAATTTTCCGTTCCGGATTCATAAAGAAATAGGGTAACATCTGTTTCTTTCGGTTGTTTGGAAATATCGTTTAGATTTATTTGAACGGTTGTGTTTAAAAGCGCTTTCGATACAACATTATTCAAAACATTTCGAAAGGCATCTTTTGTTTCTGCATCCGCATATTCTCCAATACAGTTGAATTTTTCCAGATACGATAAATCCATTCCGAGACCAATTACAAACGGAGTAACTTTTACACCTTTATCTTTTAATTTTTTTGCAATTACGCACGGATCATTGTCACATGCTTCGAGTCCATCCGTAATTAGT
>JBEDAD010000045.1:0-3729 GCA_041177985.1 Bacteroidota bacterium
AAGAATATCCGGAAAATAATTTCGTTCCCGTTTTTTGGATGGCATCTGAAGACCATGATTTTGAAGAGATTCAGTCGGTGGAGGTTTTCTCCAAAAACTTTATTTGGGAATCGGATCAAAAAGGTGCTGTCGGAAGGTTTGATATTGCGCAGCTTACTGCAATCAGGGAGGAGATCTTGAAGTTTTTCGAAAACCAGCCGGAAAGTGAGGTTGCAACGATTCTAAAAGAATACGACGGTAAAAATCTCAGTGAAGCAACTTTCCGATTAATCCATCACTTGTTCGATGTATATGGATTGCTCATTTTGGATGGCGATAATGCTGCTTTAAAACGCACTTTTATTCCAACTTTCGAACAGGAATTAAAACAGCAATTTTCATTTCATGCCGTTCAAAAAACGAACGCTTTATTGGAAAAAGAAGGATTTAAATTACAGGTGAATGCCCGAGAAATCAACCTGTTTTACCTGGGTGAGCAATCGCGGGAAAGAATTGTCCTTGCGGCGGATGGCTATGAAATCGAAGGGAAAGGGATAATTTCTGAAGCGGAACTAGTTGCGGAATTGCATACCTTTCCGGAACGTTTTTCGCCAAATGTAATTCTTCGTCCAGTTTACCAGGAAACGGTTTTGCCCAATTTATGCTACGTTGGCGGTGTTGGTGAGATTTCTTATTGGTTGCAACTGAAAGGTGTTTTTGATGCTCTGGCATTACCTTTTCCGCTAATTCAAACAAGAACTTCTATCTTATGGATTGATGCGATACTTTCCAAAAAAATCGCGAAGGTTTCCTTAAAATTAGAGGATTTGTTCCTAGATAGTACGCTAATCAAGAAAAATTATTTGCAGGATTTTGCTGCAGAAGAAGTTAATTTTGATGCCATTAATTCCACCGCTGAAATTTTAAAAGCACAAGTGATTGAAAAAGTACTGGAAATAGACCAAAATATGGAGAATTTCGCGCGAGCGGAAATGGTGAAACTGGAGAAACAGCTGGATGGGATGAAAGAAAAATTAACCAAAATGGTGAAACAACGCCACGATGTTTCCATGAAAACCATCGACCAAATAGTTGACCGTATTTTCCCCAATAATCAACTGCAAGAGCGTTCCATGAATTTATTTACACTTAGTGGGGATGGGAAAATAAAGGATAAAATTGAAAAAATTTACCATTTTATGGAACCATTTGACCCGGATTTTGTACTTATTCGAGAGTAAAATGAGGAATTATATACTTTTTACAACTTTTAAACGTTTGTAAAACTACATTTGCCCTATGCGTATACTTTTTTTGTTTTTAATGTTGTTACCAATTGCCAGTTTCTCCCAGGAAATAAGGCTGATTGGACGCTGCACAGACAAAAAAGGGAAAGCAATTGATAACGTTAAAATTTCGTGTCAAAACTGTGATCCAACCGTAACGTACTCCGCAGCGGATGGAACCTATCAGTTTTTTGTCTCGAAAAAGGATACACTGCAAATAGCGTATTCGATTGCAGAATTCACGGAATCTAGAATGTATATTGTAGAAGATCGCAACTATTTCAGGGTGCCGGACGTTAAATTTTCCTTCCAGCAGGAAGATGCTATTACCGTTCAAACGTCGCGCACAGATCCATTTGAATTGCCAAAATTAAAACACATCGATTACCAAAAGTTAACGCTGCCAAGTGTGGAACGATTTATCGCCCTTACAACCGCTGCAACTTCAAATAATGAACTCACGACCAACTACAATGTACGCGGCGGAAATTACGACGAAAATCTCGTTTACGTCAATGGTTTTAATATTTACCGTCCTTTTTTGACGCGCAGCGGACAGCAGGAAGGAATGAGTTTTATAAATACTGCATTGGTGGAAGCAGTTCGGTTTTCCGGCGGTGGATTTGACGCGCAATACGGCGATAAATTGAGTTCTGTTTTGGATATTGACTACAAAGTACCAACGCGCTTGAAAGCATCTGCAATGGCCTCACTGCTTGGCGTGGAAGCACATGTGGAACAAAATCCAACTTCCCGGTTCAATTATTTAATTGGTGCGCGCTACCGGTCTAACGGTTATTTATTGAATTCGCTGCCAACAAAAGGCGCATACAATCCCGTTTTTTGGGATGCGCAATTCCTCACAAATTATGCCGTGACGGAAAATATTACTTGGTCGGTAATTGGCCATTTTTCCAGCAATGACTACCGATTTTCTCCCCAAACGGCGGAAACGGATTTTGGAACAGCAAACGAAGCGTATTCCTTTAAAATTTATTTTGACGGACAAGAACAAACACGGTTTCAAACGAAAATGGGCGGAACTTCCTTAAAATGGCGCGTTAACAAAAAATTAAAATTGGATTTTTATGCAACGGCATTTAATACCAACGAAAGAGAATATTTTGATGTGCAAGGACAATACTATATCAACCAATTGGAAACGGATCCATCGAAGGAAGAATACGGCGATTCTATTGCTGTTTTGGGAATTGGAACGTTTTTGAACCATGCTCGAAACAAATTGGATGCAACGATTTTGAATGTTTACCACAACGGTCAATACAGTATCGTTAATGCTTTCAAAGCGGACGACCAATTGAAGCACCGTAGCCATATTTTGAATTGGGGAATTAATTTCCAGCACGACCAGTTCAAAGACGTTTTAAGCGAATGGCGAATGATCGATTCTGCAGGGTATAGTCTGCCGCAAAATACGGGTGAAAATCTCGAACTGATAGAAACAATAAAGGGGAATTTAAGCTTAGAATCGAATAGAATAACGACATTTCTGCAGCTGAATTCTATCTGGTCGAAAACAAAACGCGATTTTCCAGTTTCGGTAACGGAGAAGCTCAAGGTGGATTCAAAAAAAGTGGAAATTACAGTAAAAGATACTATTCGCGAATCCAATTCACGCTTGGCCTTGAATATTGGAACTAGAGCGGGGTATACAACGATAAACCAGGAATTTTACCTTACGCCACGTGCTTCGCTGATTTATTTCCCAAGGGTTTACATGGTGAAAGATGGAAAAATCAGTCGTCGGGATATAAGCGCAAGAATTTCTTCCGGTTTGTATTACCAACCGCCATTTTACCGGGAATTTAGAACGTTTGATGGGCAACTCAACCTCACCGTGAAATCCCAGAAATCCTTTCACTTAGTAGCAGGAACGGATCTTTATTTTAACATGTGGAACAGGGAACTTCCGTTCAAATTTTCCGCTGAAGCATACTATAAATACTTGTGGGACGTAAATCCGTATGAAATTGATAATGTCCGCACGCGTTATTACGCTGAAAACAATGCTGTTGCGTATGCGTATGGTGTGGATGTCAATATCCACGGACAATTTGTGAAGGGAATCGAATCTTTCTTTAAAATGGGAATCATGTCCACCAAGGAAGATATTCTAAACGATTCCTACAAAGAATTCTATAACGCTGCAGGTGAAAAAATAATTTTTGGAATCAGTGAAGACCAAACAATTGCTGATAGCGCCACTATTTTACCCGGATTTATTCCCCGTCCAACGGATCAATTGCTCAATTTTGGCGCCTTGGTGCAAGATCGCATGCCTGGTTTTGAAAGTTTCAGCGTTCAAATGGGAATGCAGTTTGGAACACGTTTACCGTATGGTCCGCCAGATAAAAATCGCTACAAAGATACGCTGCGCATGAAATCGTATTTCCGCGTGGATATTGGTATGTCGTATGATTTCTTATACAAGAAAAAAGCTACT
>JBEDAD010000046.1:0-3468 GCA_041177985.1 Bacteroidota bacterium
TATGCGCGGAAGTATGGCGGCAATTCAGACGTGAATACACGTTGGAAAGAATGGATTGATCACGAAGCTATCGTTATTCAAAACTATGGTAAAGAAGAAACCATTCACGGTTAAATTTCAGATTTTTATCCCATTATTTTTTCAGTTGTCCATTTACAAGTAAACCATTTCTTCTTAAAAGCTGATTCTTTAAACAAATAGTTTGCAAATTTTTTAACCGAAATTTAGCGGCTATGCATGCACTTTTTCTAAACTCAAATACCGCATTTGGCAGAAAAAGTAGAATTGATGAAAATCAATTACTCCGATGCGCAACATCAATTCTTTTAAAAAAAGATGAAAATACCTTTGCTGAAAAGAAATAGGTAAAATTCATCGGGGTTGATTATTTGATTGAATCCTAAGTGAATAAAGAAATCAACAAATTAATTTAAAATTACAAGGTATGAAAAATTTAACTTTAAGTGCTGTATTAATAGCAGCTAGTGTATTCAGCTCTTCTAACAACGTCACAGCACAAAAAGGGCTACAATTGGGTTTTGAATTAAATCCTCAATTGAGTTATTTGTACAACCAAGATGACGTAGACAGTGACTTATGGGAAAGAAAAAGTGCATTTAACGGGCATTTTGGATTTTCTGGGCAATATGGAATTACAGAAAATATTGGTGTGGGATTGAATATTCTTTATTCTATTCAAGGAGACAAATACGATTGGAAAGGAACAGAGCGCTTGAAGTCCGTTCAATATTTTAAAATTCCAGTCTTGTTTACGTTGAATTTACCGTTTGGAGACAATATGTCGTTTGTAGGGAAAGTTGGACCGCAACTTAGCATTTTAACGGATGCAAGGCTATACGATGCAGACAGAAAAATTATAAAAACAAATTACACTGCTGCATTTGCTTCTTATGACTTTGGCGGAATGGTTTCGGCGGGTATCGGCGCAAAATTAACAGACCAAGTTACACTGGATGGATCGATCCGTTTTGACACAGGATTTACGAACGCAGAAAGTGATAATTTTAAACAAAACATTCATAATCCATTTGATTTTGTAACTCCAAGTCCAGCTAGTAGCCCGCGAGGAAACACGTACAATATGACAATTGGATTGAATGTTGGGTTACGTTATACGTTCCTTTAAAAAATCAATCCTCATCTGATTTTAAAAGAGTGTCTGCTTCAGATGCTCTTTTTTTTGCAAAATATTTTTGTTTTAAAAAAAAGGTTCACTTTCAACCAATTTTAACCCACTATTGCTATCTCCCTAGTAGTGTTAAAAATAATGAACTAGTATATTAGCGATTCTTTACAAGGCAACTAATTTGTTCTGTATTTGTATTATTTTCGTGTAAAATTTTAAAGAATACCTGATTCAATTTTTGAAAACATGAAAAAACGCTATTCCGAAAGAATTCAAATCTCCATCTTTCTATTTTTATTGATCGCCGTTATAGTATTTCACAGTTTCGTTCTTTTGGGAATAATTCCATTTGAAATCATTTGGGGTGGGAAACTAAAAAACCATTCAGAAATGATTTCACTTGAGCGAATTTCACTTTTCATGACTATTTTGATGCTTATGGTTGGTTTGATGCGCGCTAAAATCATTACGATTGGAAACCACCCAGTTAAAATCAGCGTGTTGCTTTATACAATGTCTCTTTTATTTAGCATGAACACGATTGGTAATTTACTGGCAGATACCAATTTTGAAAAGTTTGTTTTTGCACCAATTACAGTATTACTTGCCTTACTCAGCTGGCAATTGGCACGAACTAAAACATCGGAAACAAAAACCGAAGACAACTAAAAACTGCACCGAAAGCTGATTTCGCTCCAAAAAGAAAACCGTACCTTTGCGCAAATTAAATTAACGCCATGCCGTTTTCAAAATTAGGATTATCCCCAGCATTATTAAAAGCAATTTCCTTTCAGAAATACGAACGTCCCTATCCTATTCAGGAGGTTGTAATTCCTGCTGTTTTGGAGAAAAAAGATGTTTTAGGAATTGCAAAAACAGGTTCGGGGAAAACCGCGAGTTATGTCTTACCGCTTTTGGCAAATTTAGAAAATGTTGGCGCCACTAAAAATCGCCATGTTAAAGCATTGGTTGTTGTTCCAACGCGTGAACTCGCAATTCAGGTCAGAGAAGTTTTCCAACTTTTCAGTTCACAGCTAGAGCATCCGATAAAAACAATGGCCGTTTATGGCGGCGTTTCCATCAATCCGCAAATGAAGGCGATGATGGGCGTGAATATTTTAATTGCAACCCCAGGAAGGTTATTGGAATTGGTGGAATCTAATGCTGTCCATCTTTCTGAAATTGAAACCCTTGTTTTGGACGAAGCAGATAAAATGCTAAATCTTGGGTTCAAGGAAGAAATGGATCGAATTTTTAAACTTTTACCCCAAAAGCGCCAAAATTTGTTGTTTTCGGCAACCTTAAGCGAAGATATCAGTGGAATTACAGAAATTTTATTGCGGAATCCTGTAGTTCTAAAAATAGAGGAAGAAACAGAAGATCTTGAGCGCATCAACCAACTTGGCTATTTTGTTTCCGAGGAGAAAAAAGGTCCATTATTGCGTTACCTGATTAAGCACAACAACATGAAACAAGTGCTGGTTTTTACCTCATCGACACACAAAGCAGATATGGTAACAGAGAAATTGTGCAAAAATGGCATTGATGCAATGGCGATGCACAGTAAAAAAAGTCAGGAAACCAGAGCGCGAGCGTTAAATAATTTCAAACGGGGAAACATACGTGTTCTTGTAGCTACAGATCTTATTTCCAGAGGAATTGATATCGAATTTTTACCGCATGTAATCAACTATGAATTGCCGCGTTCCCCAAAAGATTATTTACACAGGATCGGTAGAACCGGACGAGCAGAATCGAGCGGCGAGGCAATTTCGCTTATAACGCCAGAGGAAGCACATCATTTCAAAATTATCCAAAAAAAAATGGGTAAATGGGTAACCATGATCGATGCAGAATCGCTTGAATTTTAACACGTTGATTTGCGTTTTTTAAACTCCGAATTCCTACGCATTTCTAATGTGCTTCGGCAGTCAAACCCGCTTTTACACCAGTTTTTTGTTCCCCTTTGAGCACTTTGTAGTTGATCAATAGTGTTTTATATTCTAAAAATTCCGCATCTGAAGGATTAATGTGCAATACAAAATTTATTCTCCCCAAAAGATGCTCGAGGTAATTTTTTTGCTTTATTTTCTCGTGGCGGATATGCTCATCGAGTCCAAATCTTTGAATATAATACAGCGCATTTCGCAGCGCATTTCGTTTGTGGAAAACTACTTGCGGCTTGTTATTCACAACAACACCTGTAATTGTTTGTCTGGTATTTTGAGTCATTAATTTTGTTTTTTCACGATTAAGTGTCAAGCCTGATTTCTCAAGAACATACGCAAGGAGCACATGTAATTCCTTTTCATCAAAATCAC
>JBEDAD010000047.1:0-10709 GCA_041177985.1 Bacteroidota bacterium
TACCGAATAAAAAATACTACGATCCAAGAAAATGGATGCGCGAAGGTGAAATCACATTCATCGATCGCCTAATAAAAGCTTTTGAGGATTTAAACAATATTAATACACTCTAATTTCTGGACACAAAGGAATCACTTATTCCGATGTATAAATCCCGAATTAAAAATTTAAATTATGAGTTGGTTTACACGAAAAAAAGAAGGAATTACTACATCCACCACCGAAAAAAAAGAAACTCCGGAAGGATTATGGATGAAATGTTCAAAATGTAAAACGGTTTTCACAGCGGATGACCTTGCTAAGAACGCGTATGTTTGTGATCGCTGTTCTAACCACGAAAGAATCGGTTCAGAAGAATATTTCAGCATTTTATTTGATGGTGGAAAATATACAGAATTGAATGCTAAATTGACTTCTGGAGATCCGTTGCATTTTGAAGATACAAAAAAATATGTTGACCGTGTAAAAAGCACACAAGAAAACACAGGTTTAGTTGATGCAATTCGAACGGCAAAAGGAAAACTGGATGGTAACGATTTCGTTGTTGCAGCGATGGATTTTGCATTTATTGGCGGTTCATTGGGCGCTGTGATGGGAGAAAAAATTGCTCGCGCAATTGATGAAGCGATAAAAATCAATGCGCCGTTTATGATTATTTCCAAATCTGGTGGTGCTAGAATGATGGAAGCAGGTTATTCCTTGATGCAAATGGCAAAAGTTTCCGGTAAACTCGGCCAACTTGCAGAAAAAAAACTTCCGTATATTTCATTTTTAACCGACCCAACAACTGGTGGTGTAACCGCTTCGTTTGCCATGTTGGGAGATATTAATATTGCCGAACCGGAAGCACTGATTGCTTTTGCAGGGCCTCGGGTAGTAAAAGAAACGATAGGAAGAGATTTACCGGAAGGTTTCCAGCGGTCTGAATTTGTTTTGGAGCACGGTTTCCTGGATTATATTGTGGAACGCACCAAACTCAAAGAAACACTGGCGCTTTCCTTGAAACTTTTCAAAAACTAAAATACAAACGTCCTGCTGAAAAGTGGGACTTTTTTTGCTATGGAAATTCGGAAATTTATCAAGGAAAATCTTAAATCGACCAATTGGTCAGGTGGAACGACGACCCAACTGTATATTTATCCTGAAAGTGCAGATTTTACTTCCCGCCAATTTGACTTTAGGATCAGTACGGCAACGATTGATGCTGAATCGTCTGACTTTACAACCTTGAAGGGTTTTGAGCGAAAGTTACTTGTTTTAAGTGGGAATCTGGAATTGGAACATGCAGAACACCATTCCAAGAAATTGGCGCCTTTTGAACAAGATTGCTTTCTTGGGGAATGGCAAACAAAAAGTAGGGGCAAAGCAGTTGATTTTAACGTGATCTATCGTCCGGGAATGAAAACGAATCTATTTGCTAAAACGCTGGATGCAGGCGAAAGTATTTCGTTTAAGAAAGACAAAGTTCTTTTTATCTATGTTTTTAGCGGTTTTGTTCGAATAGGTAAAGAAACTGCTCAAACCGGCGACTTAGTAGAAGTTTTCACAACGGATAGTGTATCTGTTTTTGCTGAAATGGATAGTACGATTTGCACTGTGGAATGGAAAAAAGAAATTTAATTTCAAATAAAAAAGTAGAACAAGAAAATTTAATTATCTTTGCACCGTCGAAAGTCGGCTACATAAAAATCATTTAAGTAATATTGGCATGTATATTAACTCAGAAATTAAAAAAGAAATCTTCACGAAACACGGTGGTGTAGAAACAAACACTGGTTCAACGGAGGCGCAAGTTGCATTGTTCACATTTCGTATTTCGAACTTAACAGAGCACTTGAAAAAGAATCGTAAAGATTTTGGAACACAACGTTCTTTGCAATTATTAGTAGGTAAGCGTAGAAGTTTATTAGACTATTTGAAAAGAAAAGATATTGAAAGATACCGTGCTATCGTTAAAGAATTGGGCTTACGTCGTTAATCTTTATACGAACACACTATTTATTTGGGGGGACATTCGAACTTATTCGACTGTCCCCTTTTTGTTTAAAAAGTTGCTTTTGAAAAAAAAAGCATGTAATAATGTATAATTAAATATATGAATATAGGAATCAGAAAGTCAATGATGACCGGAGGGAAAGAAATTTCCATTGAAACCGGAAAATTGGCAAAACAGGCAGATGGGTCTGTTGTAGTTAGATTAGGAGACACAATGTTGTTAGCAACAGTTGTAGCTGCTCCTGATGCAAAAGAGGGAGTGGATTTTCTTCCATTAACAGTTGATTACAGAGAGAAATACTCTGCAGCAGGACGTTTTCCAGGTGGATTTTTCCGTCGTGAGGCACGTCCTTCAGAAACTGAAATCTTAGTAATGCGATTGGTGGATAGAGCACTTCGTCCACTTTTTCCAGACGATTACCATGCGGAAGTACAATTGATGATTCAGTTGTTATCGTACGATGGAATTCATAATCCAGACGCATTGTGCGGTTTGGCTGCTTCTGCGGCAATTGCAGTTTCGAATATTCCATTCAATGGTCCTATGTCGGAAGTGCGCGTTGGTCGTGTAAGCGGCGAATGGGTTGTAAATCCTACAATGGAGCAAATGAAACACGTGGACATCGATATGATGGTTGCTGGTACCATGAAGGATGTAAACATGATTGAAGGTGAATTCCAAGAGATTTCTGAATTGGAAATGGTGGAAGCGATTAAAATTGCACACGCTGCGATTATTGAGCAATGCCAGTTTCAATTAGATTTAGCTGCTGAAATACCAAATGCAAATCCAAAAAGAGAATATAGCCACGAAATTCACGACGAAGCTGTAAGAGCGAAAGTCTATGAATTGGCAATGGAAAAATGTAAGGCAGTTGCTCGCATGGGACTTGCGGATAAAGCAAAAAGAACGGAATTGTTCAACGCGGTGAAAACAGAAGTGAAAGAAGGTTTTACGGAAGAAGAATTAGCAACAGTGAACGGTTTCATTTCGGTTTATTTCAGTGAAGTAAAGAAAAAAGCAGTTAGAGATGTGATGTTGAACGAATCTATCCGTTTGGATGGTCGTAAGTTTGACGAAATTCGTCCAATCTGGGCTGAGGTAAATTATTTGCCAATGGTTCACGGTTCAGCTGTATTTACACGTGGTGAAACACAATCCCTTACAACCTTGACATTGGGTGGTAAAATGGATGAGCAACTGATCGATGGCGTAACGTTTCATGGAACAGAGAAATTCTTGTTACACTATAATTTCCCACCATTCTCAACAGGTGAAGCGAAACCATTACGTGGAACTTCCCGAAGAGAAATTGGTCACGGTAATTTGGCATTGAGAGCATTGAAGCCAGTTTTACCAGACGATAATGCGTATACTATTCGTTTGGTTTCTGATATTTTGGAATCAAATGGTTCTTCTTCCATGGCGACAGTTTGCGCTGGAACTTTGGCTTTGATGGATGGTGGTGTGCAGATTAAAGCGCCAGTTTCCGGAATTGCAATGGGATTGGTTGCAGACGGTGGTAAATTTGCTGTTTTGTCAGACATTTTAGGTGATGAAGATCATTTGGGTGACATGGACTTTAAAGTTACAGGAACATCAAAAGGAATTACAGCGTGTCAAATGGACATCAAAGTAGACGGTTTACCATACGAAGTATTGATCCAGGCATTGGAGCAGGCTAGAGGTGGACGTTTACATATTTTGAATAAAATCATTGAAACAATTGCTGCGCCGAATAAAGAGTTCAAACCGCAAACACCAAGAATTGAAGCATTCAATGTGCCAAATGAAATGATTGGTGCGATTATCGGACCTGGAGGAAAAATCATTCAGGCAATGCAAAAAGAAACAAATACTTCTATCACAATCGAAGAATTAGAAGGTGGTGAAGGACGTGTGCAAGTAATGTCCAACAATGCAACAGATATGAATGAAGCAGTTCGCAGAATTCGTTCTATTGCTTTCCCTCCACAAGTGGAAGAAGGAGCAGAATACGAAGGAAAAGTGAAATCCGTAAAAGATTTCGGTTGTTTCGTTGAAATTCTTCCTGGAACAGATGGACTAATTCATATTTCTGAATTCTCATGGGAGAAAGTAGCGAAAATGGAGGACGTTTGTAACGAAGGAGATCTATTGAAATTTAAAGTTGTTGGAAAAGATCCAAAAACGAAAAAATGGAAATTGTCTCGTCGTATCTTGCTTCCAAGACCAGAAAGAAAAGAGGAAACTCCTCAAGCATAAATTATCAAGCATCGCGAAGGAAGGGATTCACCGCGGTGCTTTTTAAATAACTTAGTTGAACGAATCTTCGGAAGGATAAAATTTGGATGAAAAGTCTCCATTTTGGAATCCACCAAGATTATTAACTTTACAAAAAAATAAAAAAATGGCAAGTAGAAGAATTCTTAAAAAAAACTTGAATAACATGGTAATCGATGTTGTAGAAGAATGTTTCACTATACAATTGATTGATCAATCAAAAGTAGAGAAGGCAGATGCAGTAATTGATGAAGCAGCAACCTTCCAGGATGCAATGTTGTCAAAGATTAATGGTGCAAAATCAAAAGCGGATTTTAAACCAATTACAGCGGAAATTGAAAATGCAGCGATTGGTTTTATTCAAAAATTAAATGCGTTAAGTTAATTTTAAACGAATTGATAAAAAATACAATTATTTTTAAGCGGGATTTACTCCCGCTTTTTTTATTTAATTTTTTTTTGAATCTATGATGACACTTGACTGGAAAAAGATGCTAATTGGCTTTGGTCTCTTTTTATTTGCCTTAATTCTCTTTGTTACTGGCGGAAAATCTATATTCTGGAATGCTATAGCCTTGGGAGGTTTGATGATTTATTTGTGGATTTTTGAAGTTATTCCAATCTATGTTACTGCGATACTACCACTAATTCTGGCTATTCCACTTGGAATACTTAAAACCGATGAGCTTGCTGCAGCCTACGGAAACAGTAATGTTTATTTGTTCTTTGGTGGATTTATTCTTGCTTTGGGTTTGGAAAAATGGAAAGTTCACGAACAAGTTGCACGCGGCATTATTAGTGTTGTTGGTCAATCAAAGCCAAGAATATTACTAGGTTTTTTATTGAGTACTGGTTTGTTGAGTATGTGGATTTCGAATACAGCAACCGCTTTGATGATGCTACCAATGGCTATGGCAATTATTCATGCAATGCCGGTTACCGCAAAAAAAACTAAATTTCCATTATTTCTTTTATTATCTGTTGCTTACGCAGCAAGTATCGGTGGAATGGCTACGTTGGTTGGATCCCCACCAAACACGCAAATGGCGAGTATTTTAGAGCAAAATTATGGCATTAAAATCGATTTTTTTACGTGGATGAGTATCGGAATGCCAGTGAGTATCGTGATGCTGTTAATTACATTTTTATTCTTTTATTTTTCCATGGGCGAGGAAAGAAAAGAACACCACGATTTTCAATTGCATAAAACTCCGTGGACAAAAGATCAAAAAAGGGTAACGTTTATTTTTTTGGGAGTTGTCATTCTTTGGTCGTTTAAAGAAGTTTTTAACTCCATGCTTGGCTTTTCTTACCGGGATGAAAGCGCTGCTCTACTTGGCGGAATATTATTATTTGTACTTCCAAGCAGTTCCGAGAAAAAACCACTTCTATCTTGGAAAGACATGGAAAAATTACCTTGGGGAATTTTAATCCTTTTTGGCGGAGGATTGGCACTTGCAGCCATGTTTGAGAAAAATGGCGTTGTTACAGAATTAACGAAAGTATTTATGAACTTCACAGATGTGCCTTTTTACATCATTCTACTTGTTGTTGTTACGATCGCCATTTTTGCAACGGAAATCATGTCAAATTTGGCTTTGGTTACCGTTTTTGTGCCGCTAATTGCGGAATTTGCTTTGCAATCTGGTTATCCAATTGTTCAATTATGCGTTCCATTAACACTTGCAGCGAGCTGCGCTTTTATGCTACCAGTTGGAACGCCACCAAATGCAATTGTCTTTTCTTCCGGATATGTTCACATCCACCAAATGGCTAAAGTTGGTTTTGTATTGAACATCGCGGGCGTAATTGTTGTATCCGTTTTCTCGTATTATTTTTTAAGCTAAAACGAAAAACGGGCTGCTCAGTAGAACAGCCCGTTTTTACTTGTAAGTATTTTAATATGGAAACGGTAACGAACGTTAGTTTTTAATAATCATCTTAGTGTTCGATTCTGATTGTCCGTTAGATAATCTAAGATTGTATGTTCCAGCGGCAACCTTACCTAAAACGACTTCTTTCGAAAAAGCGCCATGCTGATTCACTATTTCTTCTGTATAAATGAGTTGTCCTGCAGCGTTATAAATGGAAAGGTTATATTTTTCATCTTGTTTCGTTTCAAATGAGACCATAAATACACCTTGTGAAGGATTCGGATAAATTGCCAAGAAATGCGGATTTAACGCATCAATTCCCAAAAATGTAACTGCAAAAACAACCGATTCCGACATACAGCCATTTACGGTAGTTTGTACGGTGTAATTCCCATTGCTCAATGGTGTAAAGTTTTGACCAGTTGCACCGGAAATAAGACTTCCATTTAAATACCACTGGTTGCCCGTCGCAGCGCTGGAAGTTAAAACACCACTGTTTACTGTTACCGTTGGAATTGCTGGAGCTGGCGTTACAGTTATTGTTACCGGAACTGAAATACTAGATGCTGAAGTTACACATGCGCCACTGGAAGTTAATGTACACGTAACTTGATCGCCATTTGTTGGCGTGAAGGCGTAACTGGAGCTGTTTGTACCAACATTCACACCATTCACAGCCCATTGGAAAGATGGAGAAGATCCGCCGTTACTAGTAGATGAAATCAATGAAATTGTTTTCCCAGCGCATATAACTGGATTTCCAATAATTGAAATGGATGGTGTAACAAAATTGGAAACTGTAATGGTAATAGCATTTGACGTTGCTGGACTTCCAACAGCAATCGGATCATTTGAAGTCATACTGCACGTTACAGTTGAATTATTAGCCAAAGTTGTTGTTGTAAAAGTTGCACTATTTGTTCCTGCATTCACACCATTTACTTGCCATTGGTATGTAGGCGTTGTTCCTCCAAATGTTGGTACAGCAGTAAATGTAACGCTCTCTCCAGAACAAATGGTATTATTTGCGTCATTGGAAGTAATGGAAACAGATGCTGCATTAGCTGACTGTAATCGGTAGGAATAAATCCGAGTTCGAGCAGCACTTGATGAAGTTGATCCACCACAATATTCTCCCGTGTGCCAAAATGTTATTCCATCTGGATCTAAGGACGTATGCGCATAATCACCAAATCGGTTTCCTCCAGTTTGAGAACCAGAACCGCTAATTGCAATCGTTTCCGCAAATGTCAATGTATTTAAAGGATCATTTGCTAATCTGCCGGTGTAACCCAAACTTGGAAACATGGTGCTAGATCCTGAAATAGCGTAGGATAAACCAATATTTCCATAGTCATCCATTGCAATGGATCCAAGCCAACGGTTGTAAGCGTCTGGCGTGAAAATTCCTTGCTGGTAAACCGTCCAGGCAGAAGTTGTTTGATCTTGTCGCATTTCACACCACATTACACTGCGTTGTGTTGTACTTATTTTCACGCCCCACGTTAGAACAACGCTATTGTAACCATTCCATTTTCTCCATTGAGATCGGTAATTTAAAACACCTCCAATACCATCTAATTTTTGTGTTACGCCAGGTTGAGAAATATCGTTCCAGCTTGCATTGTAGGAAGCATCAAAAGAAGTTGTAGGAACTGCAGAAACGAATGTCAGTGTTGCAGTAGGTGTTGTTGGAACCCAGTTTACCGCCATTTGGTAAATTTGAATTCCATCAATTGCACTTCCTCCCCAAGCATTGTCGGAGTAGGAAAATATCGGACAAGGTGTTCCGTAAGTTGGTAATCCGCCATTTCCATCTGCGTCGCCAGCCAATGGACAAAAGAATCCGCCACCACTTGGAGGAGTGAAATTTTTACTTATTACACGCGCACTTGCATTTCCCGCAAGCATCGCCGTTCTTTCAAATGCAAATACTTTTTGTGTTCCTTGATTGGATGTCATGTAGTAGCCATCTGCCCAAATCGAAAATTTCAAATAGTCAGGAAATTGGGACGAAGTAAATGTATACGTGTAATATGAACCTGTTGGATCGTTAGTAGTAGAAATCGCGATGTAAATTTTATTTCCCGTTGAGCCAAATTGAGCAATAAACCATCTGTCGGCAAAGCGGTCGTACATAACAATTGGATCGCCATCATTTGGTGTCGCTGGAGTCCATAAACTTCCAACGCTTCCAGTTGTAATGGTAGCTCCAGTGTTTTTGTTATAAATTTTATAGGTTGTAGAATTTATTGCTTGGATATAATGGTTTGGTCCCGCAGCTCCAGATGGATCCATCGGACGAAAACCGGAAGCAGTTTGTCCAAGCCAATTTTGAATTGGTGCTTTATTTGTGGTGTTTCTCGAACCATCGCTCCATTGTATGCTGCTGCTGTCGTTTCCGTATGTTAATCCATTCTCTTCTGTGTTATATACAAATTGTTGCGGAGTACGGTGTTTTTTATCTTTTGATTCCTTCAGTTTTTTAGCATGTGCTTTTTCAATTTTCCGCATGTTAACAGGATTCTCTGCGTTAATTTCAAGTACTGGCCTTGAAATGTGGAAACTTTCACAAAACACAACTTCTGTGGGCGAGTTTTCTTGGGAAAAGCCAAAAGAATTGCTTCCAACAATTAACAACAAAGAGAGGAGAGAGGTAATTTTTTTCATAGTTTTCATAGTTTTAGAGGCACTAATTTAATTAAAAAATATTCATGCGAACAATTAAACAAAAAGTCTTTTTGGGAAATAATCTTTTACAATAGTTATCTTCGTAAAAACAAAAACCATGAAGCTAATTCTTTCTCCCGCAAAATCTATCGACACCATTAAAAATGAGCAGCTGAAAGAATTTTCGGTGTCACCATTTTTGCCTGAAAGTTCCATTTTGGTGAATAAGTTGCGCAAATTTTCAGTGAAAAAACTGCAAGAAATGATGCATATTTCGACGGATTTGGCGGAATTGAATTATTTACGCTACAAAAATTGGGTAGTACCAGAACAACCAACGGATGAAATTATCCCTGCTGTTTTGGCATTTAATGGAGAAGTTTATAAAGGCTTGGACGCGCGTTCGTTGACTGAGGAGCAAAGCCAGAACATGCAAGAATCGGTTTATATTTTGTCCGGTTTATATGGTGTTTTGAAACCGATGGATTTAATTTTCCCTTACCGATTGGAAATGGGAACAAAGTGGGATATTTCTTCTAAACACAAAAATCTTTACGCATACTGGGGAAAGAAGATCGCTACATATTTAAATAAAAACATGTCCGAAAAGGAGGTGCTTATAAATTTAGCTTCTGCAGAATATTTCAAAGCGGTAGATAAAAAAATATTCAAATCAACTATTATTACGCCAGTTTTCAAAGAATTCAAAAATGGGGAATATAAAATCGTGATGATGTATGCAAAACATGCGAGGGGCGCAATGGCTCGGTATTGTATTGTCAATAAAATCGAAGATCCGGAAGAACTAAAATTATATACAGTAGGTGGCTATTCTTTCGATAGTAATCAATCTACAGAAAGTGAATGGGTATTTGTTCGGTAAGAATTTGAATTAGAAAGCGATTTGTACTGCTTAATCCGCTTGCTGCTTCATGAAATCTTCGTTTTTCTCGATAATATCCCACGTGTGATCGGCAAGTAATTTTACCGATGCACAGAACGTAAAATTATTCTTAGATCTTCCCCACTGGCTAGGTCCAATCAACGAAAGTAAATACGCTCCGTTTTCTTTTTGGTACAAATGGTATTGGTGGTTTATCAATGGCTCAAACCGCATTTCTGCAGTATAAATAAACTCTGAAATTTGTTTTCTGTCGTTTAGCTTTTTCGCCTGTTCCGCAAGCAATTGCATTTGCTCATAGATTTGACCTAATTGCATATCTGTTTGGTGTTCCATTGCAGATAAGGCGCGACCTTTAATCTTTCCTTGATCTTCTGGTTTTACTAAAGCGCTTCCAGCATGGTGCGGATACGCTAAAGTTCCTGGATTTTCTGAAACTTTATCCGGATCAATTGGGTTGATGAAATCTTCGTTCATGAAATGCTAATTTACTTATCTTCTTCTATAACTACTGTAACTGGTAAATTGTTCACGTTCACCTTCATTAAGTTTGTTTTTGCAACGATATTTTCTGCTATACGGTAAAATGACACTGTTTCGCTTCGTTCGGTGAAAGTTTTGGCCATAAAAAAAGGGATTTACAAGAAATCCCTAACTATAAATTGGTTGAACGAATCGAATTAGTTTTTCACCCTTTCCACGTAAACGCCTGTACGGGTATCTATTTTGATTACTTCTCCGTTGTCGATGAACAATGGAACTTTAACCTCTGCTCCTGTTGCAATTGTCGCAGGCTTCATAGAATTTGTTGCTGTATCGCCTTTCACGCCAGGTTCCGTGTAGGTAACTTCAGAAATAATGTACATTGGTAATTCTAATACCAATGGCATTTCTTCTTCTGCGTGAAACAAAATGTTGCAAATCATTCCTTCTTGCAAGAAAGCTGGCTTGTCAATCATTTTTGCAGCAATGTTAATTTGCTCGAATGTTTCGTTATTCATAAAAA
>JBEDAD010000048.1:0-6481 GCA_041177985.1 Bacteroidota bacterium
GCTCAAAATATCGACGGAACAAACAAATGGAAACTCAACGATTATTTTGAAAGATACATCGGTTATCCAAACGATCAAATGATTGAAGGGAAAACAAAAGACACCGTTTTTAATTTTAAAATGGAAGAAATGGCGCAACGCGATAATGTAGCGGAAGCGATGACATATGCTGAACTCAAATCGTTTATTCGACGGGAAAAAGAAAAAGGTTCAGGAAATGTTCCAATGTTTGAGATTGAATTGTACCAGCGAACATCCTATCCATTTGCTACGTATATTCTTACCATTATTGGCGTTGCTGTGGCGTCCCGGAAAAAACGCGGAGGAATTGGCGTGAATATCGCTTTGGGATTGGGAATTATTTTTGTGTACATTTTCGCAATGAAAGTTACAACCGTTGCCGCAATGAATGTCGGTTTCCCTGCTTACATTGCTGTTTGGGTTCCCAACGCACTCTTTGGCGTGGTTGCATACATTCTCTACCGTTTCGCTCAAAAATAAAAGCATGAGAATAGTAGTGTCATTTGGTTTCATTTTTTTAACTTTTTTGGCGACCTCTCAAGTTGTAAATATTGAGAATAGAAGAATTTACGATGATACTTCCGGCTGGAGTGGCGCTTTTGACGCAGGATTTTCAGCAGTGCAAAACAAAGACCTTCTATTAAACGCTTCTTTTCGACCAAGACTGCAATACAAAACCAACAAACATTATTACTTGTTTTTGACAGATTGGTACTATTCCAAAGGAGCAGATCGGGTTTATGCAAATACGGGAATGGCTCACTTTCGATATGCGTATCGGTTAAACAAGAAAAACAGCACAAAAAAAAGCCCTTGGAAATGGGAAAGTTACGCACAAATCCAATACAATCAATTGTTGGATCAGCGATTGCGAACGTTGGTCGGAACAGGCTTACGCATCAAGGCATTGGATAAAAAAGGCTATCGAATATTTGCCGGCACCTCAACGTTTTATGAATACGAAGCGATTCAATCTTCCGATATAATCCAGAAAAATTTTCGTTGGAGCAACTATATTTCCTGGTACTTCAATCCCAAACCCACATTTTCCTTTAGTGCCGTAACTTATTTTCAGCCACTGTGGAACAATCTGAACGATTTTAGGTTCATGGGGCAATATGCACTGACTTTTAACACGTTCAAACGAATGGATTTTCGTTTTGAATTCAATAATTTCTTCGATTCAAAACCACCAAAAGACGTGCGGAATTGGATATTTAACACCTCCGTTGGTATTCGGATTCGACTTGGAGAATAAGGATAGGTTTATTCTGCCAATGCCACGATTTTTAATAGTATAAAAGGATAAAATCTCCACAAAAATATATACTTTTGTAGCACATTTTTGTATTTATGGAAAGCAGTACGTTACATCAAGAAGCAACTTTAGAACAAGCAGTCGAACTGGGATTGCGTCCCGACGAATTTGAAATGATCAAAGAAATTTTGGGTAGAACTCCAAATTTCACCGAAACAGCAGTGTATTCTGTTATGTGGTCGGAACATTGTTCGTACAAAAACTCTATCGTTTGGCTCAAAACTTTACCGAAAGATGGCCCCCACATGCTCGTTAAAGCGGGTGAAGAAAATGCAGGATTGGTAGATATTGGCGAAGGTTTAGGCTGTGTTTTCAAAATTGAATCGCACAATCATCCAAGTGCTTTAGAACCATATCAAGGAGCAGCAACTGGTGTTGGCGGAATAAACCGCGATATTTTCACAATGGGAGCAAGGCCAATTGCGCAGTTGAATTCCCTGCGTTTTGGAAATATCGAAAACGATCGAACGAAATGGTTGGTGAAGGGAGTAACGAAAGGTATTGGCGATTATGGAAATGCTTTCGGTATTCCAATCGTTGGTGGAGAGGTTTTCTTCGACGATTCGTACAACACGAATCCTTTGGTGAATGCGTTTTCAGCCGGAATCATTGATACTAAAAAGATAATTTCAGCAAAGGCTCAAGGTCCGGGAAATCCAGTTTTTATTGTTGGTTCTGCAACAGGAAAAGATGGAATTGCAGGTGCTGCTTTTGCTTCAAAAGATATTACAGAAGATTCTGCAAATGATTTACCATCTGTTCAAGTAGGCGATCCTTTTATGGAAAAACTACTTCTGGAAGCAACGATGGAATTAACCCAAACGGATGCTATTCGCGGAATGCAAGACATGGGAGCAGCAGGAATCACCTGTTCAACGTGTGAAATGAGTGCTGGCGGTGGTGTTGGAATGGATATTTATTTGGATAAAGTTCCAACGCGACAAGAAAATATGTTGCCGTACGAAATTTTGTTATCCGAATCTCAAGAAAGAATGCTTGTGGTCGTTGCAAAAGGCCAAGAAGATGTGGTAAAACGCATTTTTGATAAATGGGATTTACATGCTGAAGAAATTGGTATTGTTACCGATTCAGATCGTGTGCGTTATTTTATGGGCGGCGAAATGGTTGGAGATGTTCCAGCTGAATCGCTTGTACTTGGAGGTGGCGCACCGCAATACCATAGAGAATACAAAGAACCAGCTTATTACGAGGAATTTAAAAAGTTTTCCATAGACAGCGTTAAGCAACCGGAAGATTTAAAAGAAGTGGCAATTAAATTGTTGCAACTTCCAAACATAGCTTCTAAACGTTGGGTTTATGAGCAATATGATTCGATGGTTGGAACAAGAACCATGACGACGAATCGTCCATCGGATGCAGCAGTTGTAAATATAAAAGGAACGAACAAAGGACTTGCAATGACAGTCGATTGTAATTCGAGATATGTAAACGCAGATCCAGAAGTTGGAACGATGATTGCTGTTTCTGAAGCAGCTCGAAATATTGTATGTGCTGGTGGTGTGCCGAGTGCAATTACAAACTGTTTGAATTTTGGAAACCCGTACAATCCTGAATCGTACTGGCAATTTGTTGGCGCAATTAAAGGAATGTCAACGGCTTGTTTGAAATTTGAAACGCCTGTAACTGGCGGAAATGTTTCCTTCTACAACCAATCTGTGATTAATGGTATTGAAGTTCCTGTTTTTCCAACACCAACAATTGGAATGATCGGAATCGTGGAGGATAAAGACCGCATAATGACGCTGGACTTTAAGCAAAAAGGAGATTTGATTTTTATCATCGGGGAATCAACCAATGATATTTCTTCGTCTGAATATTTAGCGACTTACTTGGGTGTGAAAGCTTCCCCAGCGCCTTATTTTGATCTGGAAAAAGAATTCGCAATGCAACACATGGTGAAAGGTTTGATTCAGAATGAATTAATAAATGCAGCACATGATGTTTCAGATGGCGGATTATATATTACTTTAGTAGAAATGTCGATGCCACGCGAACTTGGTTTTGATATCGTTACAGACTCTGAAATTCGCGAAGATGCATTTTTATTCGGCGAAGGACAAGGTCGAGTTGTTATAACCGTTTCAGAAGAACAAGAGGAGAACTTTATAGAGTTTATGATGGATTCAGGAGTTTCTTTCACCTTGCTCGGACACGTAACCAAAGGAAAACTAATGGTGGACGACGAACATTTTGGCTTTATTAACGAGTCAAAAGAATTGTACAACAACGCTTTGGGTATTATACTGGAAAATTAATAATTTAGAATTTGTAATTTGGGATTAATTTCTGAGTTCCGAATTTCGAATCAACAAATTTATTGAATGGAATACAATACAACACGTGGTAAATTAATTTTGCCAGAATATGGTCGAAATGTGCAAAACATGATAGCACATGCCATGGAAATTGTGGATCGTGAAGAACGAAATCGCGCAACACGTGCCATAATTGAAGTGATGGGGCAGTTAAATCCACATTTGAGAGATGTTGATGATTTTCGCCACAAACTTTGGACGCATTTATTTGTAATGTCTGACTTTAAGTTGGATGTGGATTCACCATACGAAATTCCAAAACAAGAGGTTTTAAATGAAAAGCCTCAAATTATGGAATACCCAAAAAGCACTATCCGATTCGGCCATTATGGAAGTTACACCCAACGAATTTTAGAAGGATCTAGAAACATCACGGATGAAAATGAACGCGATTTCTTGAAAAATACAATGGCAAATTTCATGAAAGTTCAATTTTTGGCGTACAACAACGATGCAGTTGAAAACAATGTAATCGCTCAGCAGTTAAAAGAACTTTCAAAAGGAGATTTAATTCTTGAAAATCCGGACGAATTAGTAAATACTAATACTATTTTGCGTGCTATGGGACTTGGTATAAATCAAAACAAGCGCCCAAAAACGAATTTCAAGCAAAAACAAAAAAAGAAATTTAAAAAACAATAAGCATGGCTTCTTTTGAAATCTATGGTGGTAAACCTTTAAAAGGTGAGTTGATCCCGCAAGGAGCTAAAAATGAAGCTTTGCAGGTTTTATGCGCACCGCTTCTAACTTCTGAAAAAGTTACCATTTCCAATGTTCCAGACATCATCGACGTAAATAAATTGATTAATTTGTTACAAACGATGGGTGTTAAAATCGAGAAAGTTGAAAAAGGAACTTTCATTTTTCAAGCAAAAGATATCGACTTGGAATACCTGGAAACAGAAGATTTCAAAACTCGTGCTGGATCGCTTCGCGGCTCTATAATGATTGTAGGTCCTCTATTGGCAAGATTCGGCAAAGGTTTTATTCCAAAACCGGGCGGAGATAAAATTGGTCGTAGACGATTGGATACCCATTTTGAAGGTTTCACAATGTTGGGTGCAAAGTTCAATTACGATGCAGGCGAACATTTTTATTCCATCGAAGCAAAAAAACTAAAAGGTACGTATATCCACATGGATGAAGCTTCCGTAACCGGAACTGCAAATATCTTGATGGCTGCTGTAATGGCGGAAGGAAAAACGACAATTTACAATGCTGCATGTGAACCATATTTGCAGCAGTTGGCAAAGATGTTGAATTCAATGGGCGCAAAAATCGAAGGAATTGGTTCGAATATGTTGCACATTGAAGGCGTCAAAGAAATGAAAGGTTGCTTCCACAGAATTCTTCCAGATATGATTGAAATCGGAAGTTTTATTGGATTGGCAGCAATGACGAGTTCTGAAATAACGATTAAGGATGTAAGCTGGGAAAATCTTGGAATCATTCCAAATGTTTTTCGCCGCTTGGGAATTAAATTGGAACGCCGAGGGGACGATATTTTTGTCCCTGCTCAAAAGCAATACGAGATAGAAACATTTATCGATGGCTCTATTATGACAATCGCAGATGCACCATGGCCAGGATTCACGCCAGATCTTTTATCCATTATTCTTGTCGTGGCAACGCAAGCGAAAGGTTCTGTCTTGATTCACCAAAAAATGTTTGAGTCGCGCTTGTTCTTCGTGGATAAATTAATCGATATGGGAGCGCAGATTATTTTGTGTGATCCGCACAGAGCAACTGTTATTGGATTGAACAAGCAACATTCTTTAAAAGGAATTCAAATGACTTCGCCAGATATTCGAGCTGGAGTATCTCTTTTAATTGCAGCGCTTTCTGCTGAAGGTAAAAGTGTCATTCACAATATTGAACAAATTGACCGTGGTTACCAAGATATTGAAATTCGATTGAACAATCTTGGTGCAGATATTAGAAGAATAGGATAATGAGGTATACCATATTTTTTGTAGCATTAATCGTTGGAACTTGCTTTGCTTTCCAATCTTCAACAGAAGAAAAATCACAACAAACAGTAGAAAAAGCACCCGATATTGTTTTGGTATCGCCAAATGGAAAAACCGTAAAACTTTCTAAATTGAAGGGTAAAATGGTTTTGATCGATTTTTGGGCTTCGTGGTGCGGACCTTGCAGAAAGGAAAATCCAAATGTTGTTGAGGCATACACCAAATACAAGTCAAAAAAATTCAAGAATGCTACTGGATTTGAAGTGTACAGCGTGTCGTTGGATAGAAATGAAGACGCTTGGAAAAAGGCGATTACAGAAGATAAACTGGTTTGGAAATACCACGGTTGGGATAAAGGTGGCGTTGTTTCAAAAGTATACCAGGTTTATTCCATTCCTTCCGGCTTTTTGGTCGATGGAGAAGGTAATATAGTTGCAAAAGGACAAGAATTAAGAGGGTTAGGATTACACTTGGCTTTGGATAAATTTATTAAATAATTCAAGATGAGTATCGATAAGAAATTGGCTGAACGAAGTGGTGAGAAATGTGAGTTGTGTTCAGCGACTTCAAACCTATCTGCATATACTGTTGCACCAGGAAATCCAAAAAATACGGATGAGAATTGTGTTGTTTGTGGCGCATGCCTAGAACAGATTACAGAGGAAAAACCAATGGATGCTAATCATTGGAGATGTTTAAACGACAGCATGTGGAGCGAAGTTCCAGCGGTACAAGTTGTTGCATGGAGAATGTTGAACCGACTGAAAACAGAAGGATGGCCGCAAGATCTCTTGGATATGCTGTATTTGGACGAAGAAACAATGACTTGGGCAAAA
>JBEDAD010000049.1:0-4978 GCA_041177985.1 Bacteroidota bacterium
AATTGCACCAACGCATCGCCAATAGAAGCATCGCCGTGCGGATGGTATTTCATGGTGTTTCCGATAATATTCGCCACTTTATTGTAGCGACCATCATCCATTTCCTTCATGGAATGCAAAATTCTACGTTGCACAGGTTTTAAACCATCGTACAAAGAAGGAACCGCCCTTTCCAGAATTACATAGCTTGCGTAATCCAAGAACCAACTTTCGTATAATCCTCCGACAGGAACAATTTTATCATCTACCAATTTACTTTCAAAAGGACTTTTATCGCTCTCAGGAGTTTCATTTTCCTGGTTCTCGTTCTCTTCGTTTGCTAGATTGTCATCCTGCTCTTCCAATTCGTCTTCCGCCATTTTTATGAAGCAATTTCAAGGTTATCCGTATCTTCTTTTTCTTCCAATACTTCCACAATATCTTTTTCTACCCGTAAATTATCGATAATAAAATCTTGTCGTTCGGGAGTATTTTTCCCCATATAATAGGACAAGATAGAATCAATCGTTGCGTCCTTCGATAAGAAAACAGGTTCTAATCGGATATCCGCGCCGATAAAATGTTTGAATTCATCTGGTGAAATCTCACCCAAACCTTTGAATCGAGTTATCTCCGGATTTTTGCCTAATTCTAACATCGCAGAACGTCGCTCATCTTCCGAATAACAGTAGATTGTTTTTTTCTTGTTTCTAACTCTAAAGAGTGGGGTTTGCAAAACGTATACGTGGTTTCGCTTCACTAAATCCGGGAAAAATTGCAAAAAGAAAGTCAACAATAACATACGAATGTGCATGCCATCCACATCGGCATCTGTTGCAATTACAATGTTATTGAAACGCAAATTATCCATATCTTCTTCAATATCCAGCGCTGCTTGCAGTAGATTGAATTCCTCGTTTTCGTAGACAATTTTCTTCGTTAGACCATAACAGTTTAGCGGCTTTCCACGTAAAGAGAAAACAGCTTGCGTATTTACATCTCTGGATTTTGTGATGGATCCACTTGCAGAATCTCCCTCGGTTATAAATAGAGTTGTTTGTTCGCGGCGTTCATCTTTCAAATCCGTTAGATGCGAGCGGCAATCCCGTAGTTTTTTATTGTGCAGATTTGCCTTTTTCGCGCGATCGCGTGCAATTTTTCGTATGCCCGATAATTCTTTTCGTTCCCGCTCGGATTGCTTGATTTTTCGTTCGATTAATTCCGCAACATCTGGATTTCGGTGCAAATAATTGTCCAGTTTATCTTTCAGGAAATCGTTGATGAACGCCCGCATAGATTTACCATCCGGTTCTATTTCCTGCGATCCAAGTTTTGTTTTGGTCTGGGATTCAAATACCGGTTCAATTACCTTTACTGCGATTGCAGCAACAATGGATTGGCGAATATCAGATGCTTCGTAGTTTTTATTGTAAAAATCTCGGATTACTTTCGCCACAGATTCTCTGAAGGCGCTTTGGTGCGTTCCACCTTGTGTTGTATGTTGTCCGTTCACGAAAGAATAATAATCCTCTCCATACGTTCTTCCATGTGTGAAAGCAACTTCAATATCATCGCCTTCCAGGTGAATAATTGGATAAAGCGGATCGCCATCCATATTATTTTCCAGTAAGTCTTTCAACCCATCTTTGGACTGGAATTTTTCTCCGTTGTAATACATTGCTAAACCTCTGTTTAGGTAGCAATAATTCCACATCATTTTATCCAGGTACGCCGTTTTAAAAGCATATTTTTTAAAAATAACATCATCCGGAATAAACTCAACGTAGGTTCCGTTTTGTTCATCCGTTGCCGTTATTGGAGAATCTTCGATTAATTCACCACGCACAAAAGTGGCTTGTTTTTTTTGTCCTTCACGAACAGAATACACCATAAAATGAGCAGAAAGTGCATTTACCGCTTTTGTCCCTACCCCATTCAGTCCGACCGATTTTTTAAATGCTTTAGAATCGTATTTCCCTCCGGTATTAATTTGCGAAACACAGTCAATTACTTTTCCCAATGGAATGCCACGACCGTAATCGCGCACAATAACCTTACCGTCTTTCACTTTTATATCGACGCGTTTACCATTTCCCATGACGAATTCATCGATACAATTATCCACAACTTCCTTCACAAGAATATAAATTCCATCGTCGGCAGCAGCGCCATCGCCGAGTTTCCCAATATACATACCGGGACGCAGACGAATATGCTCCTTCCAGTCCAGCGAACGTATATTGTCTTCCGTATATTGATTTTCAGCCATTTATTTCACATTGGTGCGTAACAAACAAAAATAACAAGAGTAGGGCAATGTTAAACAGCAAGTTATTAGGACTTTTGAACGGTTAAAGGTTGAAAAAGACCTAACGGGAAATCGGATACGTTCTTCCATCTTCCACTACCTCGGAATTTGGAAAAATAGCACTGGATTCGGCAAGATGCGTATCTGGCTTTTCGTAGCGCGCACTTAAATGTCCGAGCAGTAATTTGTGCACATTTGCTTGGGTCGCAATTCTTGCTGCTTGCGCTGCCGTTGCGTGAAATGTTGCTTTGGCTCGTTCCGAATCGCTTTCTGTGAAAGTTGCTTCGTGGTACAAAACAGTTGCATTTTTTATGTGTGGAACGATTGTTTCCCAATAACACGTATCGGAGCAAAAAGCGTACGAAAAGCTAGGTTTTGGCGGCAAAGTGAAATCCTCAAAATCCATAATTTCACCCGATTCCAGCGTTACATTTTCTCCTTTTTTCAATCGAGGCAAATGCTCTAACTTCAATCCAGATCCTTTTATCGCTTCAGAAATCAAAGGTCGTTCTTTTATTTTTTCTTTAATCAAAAAGCCATTCGTTGGAATTCTATGTTTGAGCGGAAACGTATGAATTTCTATCGCATTATCTTCAAAAATCAATTTAGAATCTTTTCCTGTTAGCGGGATAAAAACCAACTCAAAATCCAATCTTGCACCGCCAGCTTCCAGTTGGCTTCGGATAATTTTCTCTAGCATTTCCGGACCATAAACAGTAATTCCTTTGTCTCTCCCCATCAAATGCATCGTACTTAATAAACCAGCCAAACCAAAAAAATGATCGCCGTGTAAATGGGAAATTAGAATATGGGAAATACGTTGGAATTTAATCCCGAATTTTCGGAGTTGCATTTGCGTCCCTTCTCCACAATCGATTAAAATATGTCGGTCGTTACACACAACATATTGGGAGGTTGGATTTCTTCTAAGCGTTGGAATAGCAGCGCCACTTCCGAGTATTGTTACTTCAAAATTCACGAATGCAATGCCTCAAGCGCTTCTTCTTTACTCGCTGTAATAGCTAAAACTTGGTCTAACTGAGAAATTTGGATTAACTTGAAAACATTTGACTGTAAACCGCAGAGTATAAAACGACCATTTGAATCTTTGCATAGGCGATTTGCAGAAAGAATTGCGCTCAGACCTGAAGAGTCGCAGTATTTTGTTGCGCTCAAATCCATAATGACATTATTTACACCGTTTTTATTCAATAAAATTAATTCAGACTTTAGTTCAGAAGCATTGGAAGCGTCCAATTTGGATACATTTGATTTTACAATTGCCTCATTCTTATTTTGAATAGTCTCGAAGTTCATAGCATTGTCTATATTGTGTTTATTCAAATGTACTTAAATTTATTGAGTTCGATTCTCACCGTTCAATTTTCGAAGCGAGCAGATAAATTACCGCCATTCTAATTGCAACGCCATTTTCAACTTGTTGCAAAATAATAGATTGTTTCGAATCTGCAACATCGCTCGTAATTTCAACCCCGCGATTAATAGGGCCTGGGTGCATAACGATAATTTCTTTCGGCAAAGAATCCAGTAATTCTTTATTCAATCCAAATTGCATGGAATATTCACGCAACGACGGAAAATATTTAATTTCTTGTCGCTCCAGTTGGATGCGCAGCATGTTTGCAACATCGCACCACTCGAGGGCTTTTCTTAAATTATGTTCCACTTTCACTCCTAATTCACTAATATACTTAGGAATTAAGGTGGTTGGTCCGCACACCATTACTTCAGCTCCTAATTTTTGCAGACAATAAATATTTGAAAGTGCTACTCGGGAATGCAAAATATCGCCCACAATCACCACTTTTTTTCCTTCGACAGCACCCAAAGCTTCCCGAATAGAAAAAGCATCTAAGAGCGCTTGCGTTGGATGTTCGTGTGTTCCATCTCCAGCATTTACAACCTTTGCTCCAATTCGTTCCGACAAGAACTTAGCTGCACCTGGATTTGGATGGCGCATCACCACCATATCCACTTTCATGGATAAAATATTATTTACGGTATCAATCAGCGTTTCTCCTTTTTTAACCGAACTACTTGCCGCGCTGAAATTTACGACATCTGCTGAAAGTCTTTTTTCAGCCAATTCAAATGAAAGTCGGGTTCGTGTAGAGTTTTCGAAAAATAAATTCGCGATGGTGATATCCCGGAGCGAAGGAACTTTTTTGATTGGGCGGTTAATTACCTCTTTGAAACTATCCGCTGTACTGAATATCAATTCGATATCTTCTCGCGTCAAATCCTTGATTCCTATTAAATGATCTACACTTAAATTATTCATTGCTTTCCGGTGTATACAAAACGACTTTATCTTCTCCTTCTATTTCTTTCCATTCAACGGATACTTTCTCCGAGCTCAATGAATCTACTGATTCACCGATATAATCTGCTTGAATTGGAAGATCTCTATTAAAACGCCGATCAATTAGCGTCAAGAGTTCCACTTTATTTGGCCTTCCAAAAGCGAGTAAAGCATCTAATCCTGCGCGAATCGTTCGACCGGTGAATAATACATCGTCAACTAAGACAACGTTTTTATTTTCAATTACAAAATCGATATTGGTTGCGCTTGGAATCAATGGTTTTTCCCTTCTTCGAAAATCATCGCGGTAGAAAGTAATATCGAGATTTCCGCATACAACTTCTTTACCTAAAATCTTCTCTAACTGC
>JBEDAD010000050.1:0-4967 GCA_041177985.1 Bacteroidota bacterium
CGTTTGGATATTTGGCATTACCAGGATACACGATTGCAGCCGCAGCAGTTGGTGGAACTCAAGCGCGACTTGAAAAAAACCGATTTCTATGTGTTGCACTTGGCAGATGGGAAAGTCTTAAAATTGGCGGATGACACATTGAATGTTCGCGCAGTGGAAAAGCAAATCGGGAACTATTTATTTGCATCTTCTACCGAAAAATATAAAATTGAAAGCCAATGGGAAGTGCTAAATCCCGAAGACCATTATCGGATTTCGCTTCTGGATGGAACAGTTGAATTACTCAAAAAACGGGTTGCTTTTGATGGAACTCTTTCTCCAAATGGCTCATTTTACAGTTACTTCGACGCACAAAAATCCAATTATTTTTTGTTGGATCTCAACACAAAAAAGGAAACGTGCATTACGTGTTCTTCCACTAAAATCAATTGGCAGGAGGATGTTAACGGAATGCCAATGGCGGCAGGACCATTTGGCGTGAAAGGTTACGCGAAAGGAGAAAATGAGTTGTACCTGTTGTCCCAATATGACATTTGGAGTTATAACATTGCACAAAACAAATTGAGTTGTATTACCAATAAAGAAGGAGAACAACGAAAAATCCGATTAAACCCCTTGCTTTGGTCAAACGATAGTGTTTATGTTGACTTCGCTAATGTCTACATCGAAGGATTTAACGAAAAAACGAAAGGTTCACATATCTTCTACATAATGGATCATGGAGACCATACCGATTTGGTTGAAAAGTACTACACAGATTATAAAATCACCTTTATCAAACGTTCTAAAAACAAAGAAACAATTGCATTTAGAAAAATGTCGTTGCAAGAGTATCCGGAAATCCGTATTACCCAAAATGACTTTCAAACGGAGAAAATCCTCAGTAATACGAATCCTCAGCAGTCCGAATACAATTGGGCGCAGGTGGAATTAGTGCAATGGAAAAGCTACGATGGTATTCCGCTAGAAGGTTTGCTGTATAAGCCAGAAAATTATGATGCGACTAAAAAATACCCGTTGTTGGTTTATTTTTACGAATTGTATTCCGATGATTTACACAACCATTATGCGCCAAAACCAACAGCATCTGTGATTTACGCCACAGAGTACGCGTCTGCTGGTTACATGGTATTTATTCCAGACATTCGCTACAAAGCTGGTTATCCAGCGAAATCAGCTTACAACTGCATCATGAGTGGAACGGATCACGTTCTAAACCTATTTCCTGCAATTGATTCCACAAAAATGGGATTACAAGGACAAAGTTGGGGCGGTTACCAAACTGCGCAGCTCATTACCATGACAAAACGCTATGCTGCAGCAATGGCTGGCGCGCCCGTTTCCAACATGTTTTCTGCGTATGGCGGTATCCGTTGGGGAAGCGGTATGAACCGTCAATTTCAATACGAGCGCACACAAAGTAGAATTGGAAAAACAATTTGGGAAGCACCGGAATTGTATGTGGCGAATTCTCCTTTGTTTCATGTCCCAAACATCACAACGCCGCTATTGATCATGCACAACGACAAAGATGGCTCCGTTCCATGGTACCAGGGAATTGAACTATTTACGGCGATGAAGCGTTTGGGAAAACCGTGTTGGTTACTCAACTACAATGGCGACGACCACAATTTGATGCAAAATGCCAACCGCATGGATTTGAGCATACGCATGCGCCAGTATTTCGATTATTACTTGCAGGGAAAACCAGCACCAAAATGGTTGTTGGAAGGAATTCCAGCGGTGGATAAAGGAAAAGAAATGGGGTATTGATTTTAAAATATTTATTTAGTACAAATGAAAAATTTACTGTTTGCCTCCGCAATTCTTGTGTTCATTCTCATTACAAT
Source organism: Bacteroidota bacterium (assembly GCA_041177985.1). Lineage (GTDB taxonomy): Bacteria > Bacteroidota > Bacteroidia > Flavobacteriales_D > Crocinitomicaceae > M0103. Next base: position 1,851 of record JBEDAD010000050.1, read on the forward strand.
TTTGAGTTTAATGCCACCAAAAAGTGGACTACAGATTCCAACAAACGATAAAGTAGGCCACTTTTTGGCGTATGCCGTCTTTTCTCTCAATATCTGTCTTTTATTTCAGGAAGTAAGCAAAAAAATGGTGTTGCTGCTACTTGCGGTAATTGGTTATGGCATTTTACTGGAATTTTTGCAGGGTTTTGTTGGCAGATCCACTTCGTTTTACGATTTTTTGGCCAATACAACCGGTGTAAGTATAGGATTTGGTCTTTACCTTTTTCTAGCTTGGCCAAGGTGGCGATTTTCAGCGCAAATGTTGAAGCGGAGAACCAAACTCTAATTAATACAGATGTGTCTTCGGAACACTGAACCGCCACTTTTACCAAACGCGTTTTAGCGGTAGTTTTTATTTCGTCCGTTTCGCTTCTATCTTATTTCCGTTTTGTAATAAAAATAAATTTGAAATTTCTCCATTTTCGTTTTTTTCAAACTGAAATTGAGCATCTACTACTTTTAGAAAAAAGACCATTTCACTTTCAGCAAATATTGGGAACGCATTTTGTCCTGTCAACTGCGCAAATAGTTGGTCTTTATCTAATGAAATTTTGATTTCAAAACCTTTTTCAATTTCATAAACCCCAGCAAATTTTTCAAGTTGTTCGCTGGTAATACTAATTTCTTTTCTGATTTTTTGTACGGGCAATGGTTTATTGTAAAGAATACTCCTAATTGATTTTACAGGAATTGAAACATTATCGTGATTTTGAAGTATTATTATTGTTTTATCATGTGTTATATGTCTTTCAATATAAGTCACATAACCTGGCCAACCACCGCTATGGCTAGAGATTTTTCCAAAATCAGCATTATCGTCTATTACCCAACCAAAACCATATTTGGTTTTAGATGCGTCATTCAATGTTGCTACTTCAAAAACTTCCTTCATTGCCTCCTGTGTCAGTAATTTATTGGTATATAAAGCTCTATCCCATTTTAATAAATCATTAATTGTTGAATTAACGGTTCCGTCGCCAACAATACCGTCAAGCCAAATAACCATATTAGTTTCTTTCAATTCGTCCGGTAAAAAATACTTTTTTAAACTATCTGAATAAACATAACCCAAAGCGTAATTGTCAATTTTTTTAGGGGTTAATCTACGAGAGTAAACAAAGGTGTTTTTCATTTTTAACGGTTTGAAAATTGTTTTGCTTAGATAGTCAGCGAATGTTAAACCAGATACTTTCTCAATTATTGAAGCCAAAAGTGCATAGCCTGTGTTACTGTATTCATATTTTGTATTAGGCTCAAACAAAATAGTTGGTTGATATTTATGAAATATTTGGATAATATCTCTGTTAGTAGCAATGTTCGATTTGTCAAACAAGCTATCCATTAGTTCCATATAGTCCGGAAGCCCGCCTGTATGGTTTAGTAAATTTCTAACTGTAACTCCATTATAGTTTGACAGTTCGGGAATATATTTTATGATTTTATCGTCCAAACTCAATTTCCCATTTTCTTTAAGTATCATAATAGCCATTGCTGTGAACTGCTTTGAGCAAGATGCTAATTCAAAAATTGAATTTTCGTTCAATTTATCTTTTGTGGTTTCGTTTGCAAGTCCAAAACTATGACTGTAAATAACCTTTCCTTTTTCTGCAATCAGAAAATTGCCATTGATTTTCTCTTTTGAATAAAGAGAATTGAGTAAACTGTCAATTTTTTGAATCCTATCTTGACAAAATGCAAGTTGTCCAATTAAAATAAGTGCAAGTGTAGTTGTTAATTTCATTTTTTATTTATTATCAAAGTTATGTGTGGTGTCGCTCTAAAATTAACGTTAACTTCTGATTAGGAAGTCGTTACAGAACGTTTTATTTAAATTGCAGTAATACTATTAGTTTAGAATGAACTAAAAATCATTTTTTCTAGCAATGCGTTTAGCGAAAAATCAATGGGGAAATTCAAACTCCCCCATCGATTAAATGCCACATTATATGCAAGTTGCTTCTACCAAGCGAATGTTGAGAACCAATTGGTTGAAATTTCTTAATGTCACAGCTACCGAAAGGTGATCAAAATTGTTTTGTTCCCACGAGATTACTTCTTGATCCTTTTCGCCATATCTAAAGACATCGTTTAGGTCTAAAAGCACGCTAGGTTTTTTGTTAAATTGCTTTTCTACGAATGCGTTAAATTCGAGTAACTCCTTTTTTATTGTTAGCAAATCAGGTTTTGCCTTTCCATCTTGATCAAAAAGAAACGCAGTCGCAAAATTTAAACTTGTACCATAATTTCGTATGATATGAGATTCTGATAATCCTTGTTTCCCATGGGAGGAAAATTGAATTAGTCCGGCTTTTAACTGATCAATTTCAGCGCAAATGGAATTAGCTTTTACTTGAAGTTCTTTCTGTCTGGGCGAAATCGAGTCCGTTGCATAAGCGATTTGGTTTTTTTCAGAAACAAAAACTGCAGCCACACGCAAGCGATCATCCGAAGCATATGTAGATTCATCTGTCCAGCGACTTGCTTTCAAATTTGTCAAAGTGAAAAGCAAACCACCAGCCGTCAAAATTAATATAGAAGAGATAATTGTGTTGGTCTTGGTCTCACTTGAACGAATTCCCGTAAAAAAATATACCGGTAAAAAAACAAAAAACAAAATCGCTAAGGATGCCATCCACATGGCGTTTGCAAATGGCCAATGCATAACTTTAAACAGCGTAGCCAAACAAATCAAAATGCCAAAAATGGTAGCAATTCCAATTATAATTTTGTTTTTATTTTCCTTTTGTTCCCTGACACGTAAAATAGACAGCAGGGGCAGAAATAAAAAACAAAAGGAAATAATGGCAACCACAAATAGAAATCCTGCACCAGGAAGAAACAGGAGCTTTAAAAAAGCACCGATAAGTAAAGTAATTGCAGAGAAGGCTCCACTCATTAAAAGAATTTTTTTCATAGCATAATAATTTTTAAACGTTAATAATAGTGTTGTTTCTTCCTGAATTTCCCTCAGATTTCGTTTAAAAAAACGGGGTAAAATACTTCGGTAGAATTCTTCAAAGTTGGATTCATCTAACATTTCAGTTTCGATAACACAACAAATATGATCCAAAAGGTCTT
>JBEDAD010000051.1:0-2747 GCA_041177985.1 Bacteroidota bacterium
TATAATTCCATCTTGTTGAAAGCACTTGCGGATAGATTAGCAGAAGCATTTGCAGAAAAATTGCATGAAATAGTTCGGAAAGAATATTGGGGATACGCAGCGGATGAGAAATTGGATAATCTGCAATTAATCAAAGAAACCTATCGCGGAATCCGACCGGCTCCAGGCTATCCTGCTTGTCCCGACCACACGGAAAAAGTTGGTTTATTCAATATGTTAAATGCAACGGAAATGACCGGTGTTTCCTTAACAGAAAGTCTTGCAATGTTGCCGGCATCCTCTGTTTCGGGTTGGTATTTCGCACATCCACAGGCTAAATATTTTGGTTTAGGAAAAATCACAGAAGAACAGGTTGTAGATATTGCTATACGAAAAGGCATGTCCTATGAAAAAATGGAACGTTGGTTGTCAAGCGTGATGCATTAATTATTACCTTAAGGTTCATTTTTAGCGCACACAAAACATCAAATATGCGTATGCGTGAATTTTGTTTCTAGTTCCAAGATAATATGTACTTTCGTTTTTTAGGCATATTTTGAAAATTAAAATATTTACAGACGGATCAGCAAAAGGAAATCCAGGACCTGGAGGGTATGGAATTGTGCTTAAATTTGGTGATAAAGTAAAAGAAATTTCGCAAGGTTATCGCTTGACAACCAATAACCGTATGGAGTTGCTTGCGTTAATTATTGCCTTGGAAAATTTAAAAACAGATAAATTTCCAGTGGAAGTTTATTCGGATTCCAAATATGTAATTGATTCCATTGCAAAAAGATGGGTTTTTGGCTGGAATACAAAAGGGTTTAAAGGAAAGAAAAACGCAGATCTTTGGATACGGTATTTACAAATCCACTCTAAATTTAATGTATCCTTTCATTGGGTAAAAGGTCATGCCGGACATCCTGAAAACGAACGATGCGATGTATTAGCAGTTACAGCTGCAGAAAATAGCAAACACCATTTGATTGATTTGGAATACGAGAAAAATAATTGATGCAATTGTTATGCTATAGCAGATTTATTGGTTGACATCCAAACCAAAGTCGCCTTAATAAATGTATAAATCAAAGGATGCGGGATTTCTCTTGTGGAAGAAACCTGCGGACAATAGCCAGTTGCTAGAAAAAAAGGATGTTTCTTTAAACTCACAACTTCCGGCTCTTCAAATTGATTATACGCCTCAATATCAATTAATTCGTTCGTGAGCAATCCAATTAACTGCGGATATAAACTGTATCTAGAAGAAGTCAATTCCAACGTATTATGATTTTCATACAGCTGAATGAATTCCTTGGAGTGCGGCACAATTTGAACGCGTTCAAATTGGTTTCCATCCACCAAATTATCTGAAATCAACTTTTCTCCGTTGCTATTTAATTGATTGGAATTAATTAAAACTTCAATAAAGCTTTTCATACTTTCCCCTGTGAGCAACACAGGAATTTGTAACATGGAAATCGATCGAATAATTCCATTCAGAAAAAATACATTTTTGAAAGGACCAGGAGCAATCCAAACTCCATCAAATTGTTCAAAATTTTGGGCTTTAAACTGCGCTGCTTCAGTAATTTTAATCCAGTAATAGTTTATGTCTATTTCTAAAAAACGACTCGAATGATCAAGGGCTAAATTAGTCGCTTGGTGTGAATTATAAGAAAAATTATAATCCCCAATAATTGCTATTTTTAGCGTTTGGCTCATTTAATTTCTGAACATAAAAAAAGCCTCATTCGGTAATTTTCCCAAAACTATCTTTGGAACCAGCCTTTAAAAATAGCATTTTGGATTGGCAAAGAATCCCAAGCCAGCGTGATAGGATCTTGTCTGTATACGTAACAAGAGAAATTACATTGGAATTTAGAATAATCCCCTGTAGCATCAGATTCTTGCTTGATATTTGAGAAAAGCACAACTTGTGGATTAGTAGATCCTTGTTGAGAAACCCATGAATTCCCTAAACCATCTCGGTAAGTTACTTCAAAACCACTTGTAGCACCGGTAGTATAAACAGGTGACAATGCATTTGCATGAAAATCATTGAAAGCAGCAATCGTAGGTTCGTTCAATGTGGATGCGTCCCAATTTAAACTCCCTAAACTTACTTTGATGGATGCGTTAGAGGATGCGGATAGTATTTCAGAATAATATACAGCGCTGGATAAACTTGGTGGTGGCAATAATATTTTCGCTTTTGAAGTTTTAAGGTAATATCCCGCAACATTTTGTGTTAATTGAACTGCAGTACTATTAATACTTCCAGAGAATTCGCAAAAAAGATCTACTTCAGGAACTGGTGCTGGTATAACCTCGTGCTCGATACAAGAACTGAATCCAAGGAAAATTGTCAAAATAGCAGCAATACTTAATTTAATGTTTTTCATAGTTAACATATATTTTGTACGAGCCTAAAACAACTGGAACATACATAAAGTTACAACGAATATACGAAAAAATATAATTTTAGGTTGCTTTGAGAAATTATTTTAATATTTCTAAGCGCGAATCTGCAATAAGTCCTGATTACGTGAAAAAGTAGCAACTTCCATCGAATTATGGGCTAAAACTTGGCCGTCAAAATAAAACAATGATTTACCATTTGCTGCTCTATTACTTACAAATAGCGCAGAAACCTCCTGGTCAGGATTCATCCCCTGAAGTTGGTTTATAATTAAATTCAGTTGGGTTGTATCAATAGATATTTGCGTATCGTACTGAAGCATGTTACGGCTAATTCTTCCTGTTAGGGT
>JBEDAD010000052.1:0-2772 GCA_041177985.1 Bacteroidota bacterium
TCTACTTCCATTCGAATGGCCGAAAGTTCCGTCATTTCGTTTTTCAGTTGCATGCTGTAAGAAATACTTCCATCCTCAAAATTACGTTTCCGGAAGCGCAAAGAATAGCCTTTTTTTGCAAGATCAAACGTTGGCGAGTCCAAATAGATGTCTTCGTAATAATAGACGGAATGGGAATAAATCTGCAATCCGCTCAGGGCGCTAATCGAAGGAAAAAGCGCAATGACGGATGTGTCTTTTCCAAAGATATATTTGCGCTGTTCTTCCGTGTTTTGGCCAAAGGAGCTGAATCCTAGGAAAAACACCAAAACGAGAAGATAGAGTTTCTTATCAGTTACCATAATTTCTAAATCTTCCTTTGGTTTCTAAAAAGCTCTCTGGATTGGTAAGTCGGTGGTAATCCACCAGTAAAATGCCGTTTTCTATGATTTTCGTTTCTCCCTCGTTCCAATTCAGGTTTCGGTTAAAGGCAATCGGATGCGGATCTTCTAGTCGGAAAGCCGCCAAAATAGATGCGCGCCGAGAAGCTAACTTGTGGAAATAGAGTTCCGCGAGTGGCGCTGGCCACTGTGCTGCAGCAATAATTTTCCGAAGGGATTTTTCATCTAACGTCCTGATTTTTGTAGCCATCCAAAGTAGATCGGTATAGCTTGCTTGTTCATATGGTAGCAGCAGCGTGTTGATTGAATTGGTAAATTTGAGTTTATTTTGCTTGCGTTCTAGTACTTCCCATGGAAATTCATTGACTAAACCTACTTTGAAATCTGCCCGAATCGGTTTTACGCAAACACCAAAACTTGTTCCGAGATCCGAGAAAACAGCAGAAGGTTCGTAGGTGTAATTTCCTTTGTGAACCGTTGTCAAAAGGGTATTCGATTCTTTGGTATCCCAGTTTCCGATAAAATGGTGCGCCAATACTGCGCCCTTTAATTCCTGCCGTTCTGCATTGTTTAGTCCTTCGGGAAGAAAAGAACCAAGTCGTTTAACACGATCGGGACGCGCTTCAATCGCACATTTTTTAAAGCGTACAAATTGTTTTCCGATCAAAGGCTCCAAAGTGGGAAGTTCTAAACACATCGCTTTTGTAATACTGCCGTAAGCGGAAATAAACAGCGATATATCGATTGAATATTGGGCTTTTAGTGCGGCAACAAGACTCGATTTATCGCATACTTCGTTCGTTTCATCGAAAACTAGCGTCAGCAAGTCGGTTCCATAGAAATACGGATGATCAACATCATAACCCAAAGCTGCAAAAATCCGAGATCCTGCCACATCGGTATGTACTTCGTCGCCCCATTTTACCGTCCAGCCGTTATCCAAATCCAAATCTAAGGCATCGATTTTCGGCGCGGAACCGCTCCAACTTATTTCCTCAAATAGAACAACCATGTTTGCTTTGGCTTTTATTTTTTTCTCTTTTGCCAACTGATTGAAACGCGTATACGTAGAAATACTGTCCGGAATTGCTTGCCAGAATGGTGAATCCTCCGGATTTGTTGGGAAGCGATATTTGAATGGAATTCGATACGTAAACACGCGCTTGCTTCGGCGTGTATCTCGCAGAAACTGGATTTTTTGTCGGAGTCGAATTTTAGGGTTTGCGTCCGCGTGCCCTTTTTGAATCAACGAGTGTTTGTACCAAAGTAATTCATACAAAAGGTCTAGATTTTCCGGATTCATTTTTGGATTACTCAAGTAGGCTTGTTCCAACGTTTCGTTAAGGTGTTTTACGTGGCGAATAAAAGCCTTCTTGCGCTTTGGAAGCGGCGAATTGTCATGAACTGTTAAATCATTGTTGGTCAGTAAATTGCTGGTGTTTCGCAAAATGGCAAGGTCCAAAAGGGAATCGGTGAAAAATGCCTCTAATTCCAATGGATTATTTTTTTGCAGCAGCGTGCCGCGTGTGGATTGCGCAGAACAAACGCCTAGCGTGCTAAAAACGAAAAGAATTAGAGATAACTTAGTAAGCTGATTCATTGCCATTTTGTGTTTTTTGACCTGCTTTATTTTCCGCGTTTCCATTCAAAAAAGGATGTTATTCCCATTGTTAAAAGTACGATTCCAGCCCAACCGTAAATCCCGTAGTTAAAGGTTTCAATGCCTTCGTATTGGTAGAAAAATCCCCAAATAAACTGAAGAATTGTTTTGGATAAAACCGTCACCCACATTCCCAAATGGATGAAATTTTCATACGAAGAACAACGGTCTGCGTGGTATTTTAACTCGTCCAAAAATTCATGTGCTGTGCGGGTAATAAAAGCGGCGATAAAAAATGGCAAGGATTCCAGCGGAAACCAAAACATCGCCACCAGTGAAAGTTCCATTATTCCCGAACTGATTAAGATATTTCTATGCGTCCGAAGTTCGTTGCTGGTAATGTCTGTTTTCACCAATTCCTTGTGCTTCAGTGCATCCAGAAACCACAAAACAGAAAAAACCGTTGTGCAAAAAAGAATTGCTATCGCCCAGTAATTTGGGTTGATTGGATCAAATTGCATACCTAAATGTAGTTAAATAAAAAACAATAAATAAGAGCGTACACGTGAATAAATTCGCTTTTTGACTCCAGAAAACAGAAGAAAATGTGCGCTTGATTTGTGTAAGTGTCACCAAACGCCAAAGAATCACGCAACTAAACGTAAGCCATAAATTTTTGGAGGAAACAGAAAGCAGCGCCGCACCCAAGGATAATACATTCAAAATATGCAGTAAAAGAATCGTTTTGTTGATTCCCAAAACAATTGGAAGCGATTGTACTTTGTGCGTCCT
>JBEDAD010000053.1:0-3025 GCA_041177985.1 Bacteroidota bacterium
GTTGTATCTTTTTTAATTTCTTCTTGAGCATTCAAACTTGAAATAGATAGAAGAGAGAGTAAATAAAAGAAGTGTTTCATGTTTTCCAATTTTTAAATTAATACACCTGTAAGCCTAAAAGCGCAATAGTTATATATTAGACTTTAAAAGCTTTAAAAAGTTACATTAATCCGAAAAAGTAAAATAATACATTCGTCAATCCCAATCCACAAGAAAGTCATCTATTTCTCTCCTGTCTTTTTTGGTAGGTTTTCCGCTGCCGTTTTGACGGTAATTTTGTTGTGAAGCCTGGTAAAGTTTCAATTTTTCTAATTCTTCAGGTGGTGTTATATCCAGCAGGTAATCCACAACCAATTTCGCTCCAACACGTTTGTCCAACAATTGTACTACTTGATAGGTAAATGTTGCACTATTGTGTACAACAGAAACTTTATCTCCAACTTTTGGTTCTCTTGCTGGCTTCGTTGTGGAGGCGTTTATTTTAATCCGACCTTTAGACAATTCTTCGGAAGCTTGTGAGCGTGTTTTAGCCAAACGAACAGCCCAAATATATTTATCCCAGCGTAAGCTCATGTTTTATTTTCTTGGAAAGTGATGCGTAAACTAAGTCGTAAGAATCATCGATCATTTGAAACAATACATCCATCGGAACATCCGAGTGCACCTGAACGGTATTCCAATGTTTTTTATTCATGTGGTATCCTGGCATTATTCCACTGTAACTTTCTCTTTGTTCGATTGCTTTTTCGGGTTCTGCTTTAAGGTTTACAGAAGTAAATTGATCAATATCTGCAAGAAAAAACAGTTTACCACCAACTTTAAATACAATAGTGGACTGGTCAAAAGGAAAGCCTTCCGTAACGAAAGGCTTTCCTAGACAATATTCTCTACATTCCTCGAAATACATCTTGGAAAAATCTACTAATTATTAATGGATTGCTGGCGCTTCATCATAATTACCAAGACGGTACAACATACGCGTATGATCTGCCAAGGCGCCATAAAATGTTTTGTACGAATGGTAAGGAAGATTGTATTCCAACGCTGTTTCTTTTACAATCTTGGAAATCTTACTGTAATGAATGTGGCAAATATTTGGGAACAAATGGTGTTCTACTTGGTAATTCAAACCACCAACATACCAAGAAAAAAGTTTCGCTCCTGGCGCAAAATTAGCAGTATTGTACAATTGGTTTACCGCCCAATCTGCATTTATGTTACCAGATTCATCTGGAACTGGATAATCCGATGTTGGAACAACGTGCGCTGGTTGAAAAATAGCACCAAGTGTTAAACCTGTAATAAATTGCATAACAAACCATCCAATTAACGTAAACCACCAAGCTGCTGGTGAAAAAATTAATGGTAGCGCAATAGTAATTATAGCGTAACAAATTTTAGCAATTACAATGATTGTCATGTGTTTGCGGAACGATAATTTTTGAGTTGCTGTTAAACCCATTTTCTCGTAGCGGATTGCTTGTTTGTAATCTTTCGAAACGAACCACATAAACGTCATTAAACCGTATAAAAACCAAGCGTAAATATGTTGGAATTTATGCAATTTTCTTCTTTTTTCGTGTGGAGAAAAACGCATCACAGCACCTGGATTAATATCTTCGTCCATTCCTGTAACATTCGTGTAGGTATGGTGCAAAATATTGTGCTGAATTCGCCAGTTTACATCGTCTCCTCCTACGAAGAAAATAATGTAGCCAACAAACTTATTGATCTTCTCATTCGGAGAATATGCTCCGTGGTTCGCATCGTGCATGACAGACAAACCAATTCCAGCCATTCCAAATCCCATTAAAATCCAGATGGACATTATAAAAAGATTTGTTTCTGCAACAGTTAACAAAAGTGTTAATGGAACAAAATACAAAGCAAACATAAAGAGCGTTTTGACAACCATTCTGCTGTTGGCGTATCGCGTTATTTTATTTGACTTAAAGTGTTCGTTTACTCGCTGGCGCAAAACCTTATAAAATTCTTCGTTATGGTTTTTAGCGAATTTGATTGAAGTAAAATCCATTTTGGGCATTTTTATTTGATACAAAAATAAAGTAAAAACGTTTACTTCACCCATCTTTAACATTTATTCTGCATTAATGTTCTTAAGCGAACGAAAATAAAAAGCCTTTCAAGTGCTATAACGTTTAAACCAAGAACATTTAAATACATACTTTTGTTTGTAAATTTGTAGAACATACGTACTAGAAACCAATGACAGAAGCAGACAAAAACAAACCATATTGTGTTGATTTATTTAATCGAAAAAGATTTCCAACAGTCGAAGTAATGATCGGTCAAACAGCACTGGGAGCAAACAATCCGATTCGCTTGCAATCCATGACGACGACAGATACAATGGATACGGAAGGTTCTATAAAACAATCTATTAGAATGATTGATGCTGGTTGTGAATTGGTGCGTTTAACTGCGCCAAGCAAAAACGAAGCAGAAAATTTAGCGCTAATTAAAAACGGATTAAATTCGCTTGGATACAGTACTCCGTTGGTAGCTGATATCCATTTCACACCAAATGCTGCAGAAATTGCGGCAAAAATAGTGGAAAAGGTGCGTGTCAACCCAGGAAATTATGCGGACAAGAAAAAGTTTGAAGAAATAGAATATACGGAAGAAACTTACCAAAAAGAGCTAGAGCGGATTGAAGAAAAATTTAAACCATTACTTTTTCTGTGTAAGGAACACCATACTGCAATGCGCATTGGAACAAACCACGGGTCGCTTTCGGATCGAATTCTAAGCAGGTTTGGCGACACACCAGAAGGAATGGTTGAATCGGCAATGGAATTCATTCGAATTTGTCAGAAAAACGACTTTCACAACCTAGTGATTTCCATGAAAGCCAGCAATACACTTGTTATGGTGCAAGCTTACCGCTTATTGGCAGCAACCATGCTAGAACAAGGAATATCGTATCCCTTGCATCTTGGCGTAACCGAAGCTGGAGATGGTGAAGATGGTAGAATTAAATCTGCCGTTGGAATAGGTGCATTAC
>JBEDAD010000054.1:0-9773 GCA_041177985.1 Bacteroidota bacterium
AAGCTTGCGCTTATTTAAGTAGTTTTCCTTTCTGTGGCACTTTCTGTCCCCAATAAATTGAAGCCTTCCCGTTAGGAAGTACGGTGCTCTATACTGCCCGGACTTTCCTCTCTCCCGATAATTCGAGACAGCGATAGACCGATTTGCCTTTGACGCAAAGATACGAAAAGATCCGTGAACTATTCTTTAATAAAAGTTTGTTCGCTTGTTTTTGAAGCGGAAATTAATTGAATTTGATACGTTCCCGAAGCTAATTCAGAAATATCCAAAGAAGAGAAAACATCTAAATCATTGGTTTTTTCAAATTGTACTGCTCCCTTAGCATCTATAATTCTAATAGATTCTATTTTTTCAGAAGAAACAATGTACAAATTATCTTGTGTCGGATTTGGATAAATTCTTGCCGTGAATGGCAGCTCTGAAATCCCCGCATCTAACCCGCGATAAATATCTCTATACTCAATTGAAGAAATCGTTTCATTACCACCAATCTCATTTGTTGTTATTTTTAAGATTGGTTCTTTTTCGCCGTTTGTCCACCATTCATATTCATGACTACTTGGAATAGGCAAAGGAATCCAAGTTCCTCCAAAAATTGGCAATACAAAATATAAAGAGTCAATTTCTGTAATATCATGTTTGATGCGCAACGCTTCAAATGCACCATAAGGCGTCGTGATTGATCCGTACCCATCTACATTTGTTGTTCTTGTGCGATGTTGGTTCCAAGTTGCATCTATAATAGGATTAAAATCTATATTCGTATAGCCACGAGAAAAATGTGAGTTACCAAAAGCAACTGGTAATTCATACCTTTTTTCAATTGTATCTGATTTGAATGGTATGGCTTGACCATTAACTACTAGCGAAAACCCAACGGAAGTTACGCCAACTGCATTGATGCGTGTGAATTGAAAAATATCTTCAATTGTAACCGGTAAAAAAGAAGTGATTTGGGTAATCGGAATAGCAGAAGATTCAATAAAATAACTTGCTTGGTATTTTAACGGCGCAAAAACGCCAAATGTAAAATTCACAAAAGCTGGAGCACCAGTCATGGAACGAAAATCCTTCAAAGTTTGAGAAACTGGAACTAAAGATGAAAAATCCCAAGAATAGCCAGCTCCAGTTGCCTGGAAATCATAACCATTATCATTTGCTTGACTCATCCGAATTGTATCGCCTCCAGTTGCAAAATCTCCAGATTGCAATGTGATTTGTGCAAAAGTAATACTGACACTAAAAAAGCTTGAGATAAGTAGTAATTTCTTCATTTTAATTTTTTGTGCTAAGATAAAAGAAAGTATTGAAACTACTTGATTCCAATGTTTTATTTACTGAAATGGTTAAGAAATAAAATCAAAACTTTCGATTTCACTATTTCTTATGGTCAAACAAATTTTGTATTGACACCTCTTTTCTTGTATATTTGAATTCATGACAATCAAAAAAAATAGTGCGCAATGAAACTCCACCTCATTCGCCACGCAAAAACAGATCAAATGTCCGAATCCGGGAAAGATTTTGACCGAAAATTACTCCCTAAAGGAATAATTCAATCCAATGTTTTAGGCTATTATTTACACGAACAAAATTGGAGTTCTGCAGTTGTTTTTTGTTCTACAGCAGTGCGTACAAAGGAAACATTAAGGATTTTGACCAATCTTGTATTCATGGGTAAAACAAAGTTTTCGGACGAATTATACTTGTGTGATCGGGAAATGTATTTAAAATTCCTTTGGAATTTACAGCACGGGAAAGATCTTGTTTTCATTGGACACAACGATGGAATTTCACAAATTGCTTCCTATCTTTTAGAAAAAGATGTTATCCTTAAAACGTCTGGTTATATGTGTATTGAATTTACTGCTAAAAATTGGTCGGAAGTTTCCCGAGGGACTGGTCATTTATTGGCGGAATTTCGTCCTGAAGTATATTTGCCGGAGTAGCCATTTCTTTTTTAGACGGTTGGATAGGTTTATTTTCTACAAAATGGTAAACAATTACTTTTTCAATTTGACGCTTTTCCGCTTCTGCCAACTCGGCTAAACGTACTTTCTCAAGATAAATCCCCTCCAAATCTGGTGGTTCAATACCCATCTCTTTTTCGATTTCATATTGGAATTTTGGACGTTGCGGCCCGTGTCCCTTAAATATAAAAGCAAATATAATCCCAAGTCCAAATCCCATTAAGTGGCCTTCCCAAGATACTTTTTCTTCCATTGGAAAAATACCCCAAATCATACTTCCATAAATAAAGACAACAAACATTGAAATTGCTTGAAGTGGGAGAAATTTTCTAATAACCCCTGAAACAAATAAAAAAGCGGCTAATAAATAGATTAATCCACTCATTCCAATATGGTAAGACCCTTTATTTTGAGCGTAAACCCAAACTAAAACCCCGGTAAGTATCCATCCGTAAAAAAAAACTTTGAAAGCTATTTCTCGGTAAAAGTAGACCAATGCTGCTAATAGAAAAAAAGTGGGAACCGAATTATTGACAATATGCCTAAAGTCATTTTGAGAATGAATTAATGGCATAAAAATAATCCCTTTCAAACCCTCTATACTTCTTGGTAAAACGCCATATTCATAGCTATTTAGCTTCAAAAGATGATCCGCCAAAAAAACCAACCACATTGCAAGCACTACAAAAATCGAATACAAAATTGCTTCTGTACTTGAACCAAAGGGATGAGTGTGTTTTTGCATGCGTTTTTACTGACAAAAGCCATGCCCGATAAAAATACTGACAGGATGTCCTAAATTTTAGCCAACGAAAAGAACTTACTCTTTCACTTTTGAAAACCGAAGAACCCTACTGGGAGCATCTTCAGTTGTTAAAACCATTTCGGTATCATTCAAGGTAATAATTTTATATGCTTCCGAATCTGCCAATTCCAAGAATAAAGAATCTTTAGAGGCATTGACAGACCATTTTCCATTTGTCAAGGTTTGCTTCCCTACAAAATCTGGCGCTTCCAGTAAAACAGTATTATCCAGTTTAAACTCGAAAAAAGTTTTATTCTTCAAGCGCTTGAATTCAGATTTCATTTGTTCCTGCAAAAATTGACGCACCTCATCCGAAACCGATTCAAAATAGTTTGAATAATCAATCTCCTCTAATTTCCATTTACCTTTAATTTTGCTGGTATTATCCGAACATGCGGCAAACAAAATTACAACCAAGAATAAAAGAATTTTTTTCATACAGTTTATTTCAACAAATATACTTTGGGAAAATGAATAACCCATATTTCCAATGATTTTTTTACCAACTTTTCTCATAGAAAACCTTAATTTTATAGCATGGAAGAAATTATTAATCGTGTGCAAGATAGTGTGCTAATTCCTTTGGATCTAGCAACGTTTAAACCGAAATCCGAAATCATCGGTTTGGATATTTCCAATCACTTGTGGCAGGGTTTAATTCTTAAAGAAAAGGAATTTCGAGCATGGATTAAATCACATAACTGGGACGAATTCAAAAATAAAGCTGTTTATATTCATTGCTCGGCGGATGCAATTATTCCAACTTGGGCGTACATGCTAGTCGCTTCGAAACTGAATGGAATCGCTGAAGATTACCTCGTTGGTTCGAAAATAGAATTGGAAAAAGCATTGATTAAACAAGCGATTCAAAACATTTCCACGGAAGCATTAAAAAACGGTAAAATAATCATTAAGGGATGTTCCGATATTGCTGCGCCAGACTTTGCGATGGTAGAATTAATTAAACACCTGCAAGATCATGTTCTGACCATCATGTATGGCGAACCTTGCTCTTCCGTTCCAATCTATAAAAAAAGCGTTCCAAAAGTAACGAAGTAAAAAAGAATAAGATTTACACGCCGTCAGGTTTTATACTCCTTGAAAAAATCGCTTTTTGTCTACTTTAAATCTTTTTGAATTGTTGAAAAGCTGAGTCCTTTTGCCCGAGAAATTTCAATAAGTTCAGGTAAAATTACTTTCAAACGATCTGTGGTTTTTGAATTATCGTGTAAAACAAGAATATCTCCCGCTTGAATTTGTCTTTTTGCCTTCATGATGATTTTATGCACTGAAATCGATGGATCATAGTCGAAAGACAGCCAAGACCACATAATAATCGCATATTTTTTTCTTATTGCATGGGTTTGTCTAATTGTCATGCGACCATAAGGCGGGCGGAATAAATTAGAATCAATAAATTGACTTGCTAATTCAACCGACTGAACATATTCTTCCAACGTAACATTGGTTCCTTTTTGGTGGCGCATACAATGGTTTCCTACAGCATGTCCTTCCGCTAAGATTCGAGCATAAATTTCCGGATACTTTTTTACATTTTCACCAACACAAAAAAAAGTCGCTACGATCTTTTTATTTGCTAAAAAATCCAACAGCCAAGGGGTTATTCCTGGGTCTGGACCGTCGTCAAATGTTAAGTAAACAACTTTTTCAGATGTAGAAAAGTCCCACGTTTTATTCGGAAAAAATAGTCGAAAAAAACGTGGGACTTTAAAAATTTTCATTCAGATTTGCGGCTATTGATTCATCGAATCAGAAATAGGTGTTTCTTGCATCATTTGCTCCAAACTCATCTCCGATGGATTTTGATTTATTGCCGGTGCTGGTTTGCCTTGCAAATATCCGTAATGTACACCAATAGCTTCCAAGTAATCTTGCAAATCGAATAGCATTCCTGCATATTTCCCTGCCCGAGTTCCACGGCGAGTACTTTCACCATTATCGTTTGCTTTCTTGCCTAAACCATCATAAATTTTCGGGAAAACAGAATCGTAAAGGTTTTTTAATTTGGCTTGGGTGCGTTTTGCCAATTCGCCATTTCTATTGCCAAATTCCGGATCGATTGCCGTAATATGAATTTTAAAATAGGCATCCAAAGCGGCGTATAAATCCCCAGTATTGCGCTGAGCAGCAGAGAAAGAAACATCGCTTAACTCGTAATATCTGAAGATGGATTCCAATTGACTTGCTACAATAGCGCCAAGTTTTTCCGCCGATTTCTTATCTCCTGCCTTATATAAAATACCAATGTAATCGTGCAAAATACCATCTGAAAATGCTGTCAGACTGATTCCATCACTTTCATACTTCCCTCTTCCTGGATTAGGCTCTCCATAATCGATTACAATATCTGCCGGCATCACTTCCAAAGAGCGATTTATCAAAGCGGCAGCTTTCTTTTTGTATTCTGCAACCTTTTCATCAACCCCAATTAGTGTTGCTTCCAACTGATTCGCTTGCGGTGTTTGACCATTCTTAAGCAACAACTTAATGTTATTCAATTTGTTGTCGCGAATTTGAATTTCACGATCCGCTTTTGTTAAATAATCATCCGCCAAAGAAGCAAAGTGCAAACGGTACTGAGAAGTGTGACGACGTGTATAATAATCCGTAAGAACAGTTGGATTATTCATTGCGCCATAATCGTATAATTGCATCAAATTAGAATACATTTTATCCGAATAACGGTCTTCCATTTTATTCAACGGACTAAGTTCGAATGCCATTCCATTTTGCTTGATGTAGCCTTTTTGGTATAGTGCAAGCGAAACATCTGATCCACCTGGACTGGAGAAATAAATTCCTCGCTTCCAATCGTTGTTTGCCAGTATATCCAGCATCATTACTTGTTCGCGGGTAAGACCACGTGCTTCAAATGTAAATGTCAATGCATCGAAGCATTCTTTCACTTGATTGGCTTGAATAACGCCCGATTTAACTGCATTTTCTTTATTAACCGGAAGTACAAATCCTGAACTTGGGAAAACACGCACCATTCTTTGTCCTTGGTATAAAACAAGGTTGTTATCATCGCGCACAAATGCCATTGCATCCTTAAGATTTGTTGTATTCCAAGGTTTTTCAAACTCCGTTAAAAGATTTTGGAAGGACTGCGCTTGACCTTCCGGTAGCGTTATCAACCCATTTTGAATTCCAGAAAGAATCTCAAATGCCGCGCGGTATTTCGCATAAATGGCTTCCGCACTAGTTGCTCCTTTGTTTGTCATAAGGTCAACTTTCAGCTGCTCAATTCTATTCAATGCATTTGCATTTGTGGAAGAAATCCCTGCGAGAATACTGGAAACTTGTGCGTTGAATGTCTCCAATGCATTTGCAACTCCTGGACCATTACTTTTCACACGCATTGTTATCACTTTGTTCAAAATCTCATCGGATGCGTTCAAATAGAACAATTCAAATAAGTTAGAAAACAATACCTGATCCGTATTTCCAGCATACATGAGGATTTGATCCTCCGTAAATTTGATTGGCAAAGGATCTGATTCGTAAGCACGCATTTTCATTTGATCTGTATACCAATCCGTCTGCATTAAAGATAGATTACAAACCCGTACGTCGGTTCGTTTGCCTTCTACTTCCTGCATATACCATAATGGGAACGTATCGTTGTCGCCATTTGTGAAAATAATTCCATTTTTCTGACACGATTCTAAATAGTTCAAGGCTAAATCACGCGCAGAAGTTTTTAAACTTCTATCGTGGTCATCAAACCCTTGCATTCCCATAATTAAAGGAACAAATAATCCCAATAAAACAGCAACTATAGCACCTTGAGAATCTTGTTTTAATACTTTTCTCAAGCCCATCATTAGTGCAATTGCTCCTAAACCAATTCCGGAAATTAACAGCCAGGAAAGCGTATTTGGCATAGAAACTTCACTTCCAGTGTCGATAATCAAGAAAAGCAATAATCCGCCGCCGGCAACAACCAAAGCTTTAACCATGTCTTTTCTCTCAAAACGCTTGAAAGCATCGTACAAGGCATAAACACCTATTCCAATCCATAGGGCAAAGAAATAGAAAGATCCAGCGTAAGCATAATCTCGTTCTCTCGGTTCCATTGGTTTTTGATTCAAATAAACCACAATTGCCAAACCAGTAAATAAAAATGCCAGCAATACAACAAAGGCATCTTTCGGTGCTCTATAAAAATGGAAGAACAACCCAATAATTCCCAAGATTAATGGCAAGAAGAAAAATTTATTGTGCGAAGGATTCTCTGAAGTGTAAAATGGGGCGCCATCATCTTGGTTACCTAAACGCACATTATCCACAGCACTAAATCCTGAAATCCAGTTTCCGCGCATATTATCCCCATCGCCTTGAATATCATTTTGTCTACCGGCAAAATTCCACATGAAATAACGGATATACATCCAATTCACTTGATAACGTGCAAAATAAGTCAAATTTTCACCGAAAGAAGGCAAACGCTGTCCGTCACTTCCTATCTCGGTTACTGTTCCATCATTCGGGTCATAACCAGACCATTCCTTGTAGCCATTAATTTTTTGCGGTTCTTGACTCCAATACATTCGTGGAAAGAATACACTTTGGGCGTAGGTCGCAACGCTATTTAATCTTTCTTGTGCATTCGATTCAAAGTATTTCTCCTCAACTGAAGCAGCATTTTCCTTGGCAAAGGCATTTGCTCTCTTCTCATCCTTAAAAGCCTTTAAAACCTTTTCGCCTTTAGAAACGATAAATCGACGGACATAAAAAGGAGATCGATTTTTATACATTTCCGGAGAATTCTCTTTTGAATTCCACTGCGGACCGAATAAAATAGGTGCAGAACCGTATTGTTCACGTTTTAAATACGAGTGCAAAGTCACTAAATTTTCAGGATCATTTTCATCCAATGGCGTATTAGCATTTGAACGTATAACAATTACTGCGAAAGATCCGTAACCAATTAACAAGAGAATTAAACCCATCGTTGCATTGTAAACGATTGAATTATTTTTTCTTCGGGCATAACGAATCAACCAAACACAAGCGAAAACCAATAAGGCAAAGAAAAATATAGTTCCAGTATAAAATGGTAAACCCAACGAATTAACAAAAGCAACCTCAAAGGAAGATGCCAAAGAAATAGAACCTGGAATAATTGCCTCTTGAATAAAACCAAGAATTGCTACAGATAGAATTCCGGTTATTAAAATCCCTTTAAAATCAGCCACTTTCTTATGGCGGAAGTAAATCACAAAACTAATTGCTGGAACAACTAATATCCCTAATAAATGGACACCAATCGCTAGGCCAAGTAAGAACATAATTAATAACAACCAGCGATTTGGTGCGTATTCAGCGGAAAGTGTTCCGTTTTGAACGTGCGCCATTTCTTCGTCCCATTTTAAAATCGCCCAAAAAATTACTGCAGTGAACAATGAAGACATTGCGTATACTTCGCCTTCTACAGCTGAAAACCAAAAGGATTCAGAGAACGCATACGCCAAAGATCCAACAATAGCACTTCCGAAAATGGCAATTTTATCTCCAGAAGACAACTCTATTTTATCGCGCAAAGAAATCTTTTTCAATAACGAAGTCATAGACCAAAACATAAACAAAACCGTCAAGGAGCTAGAAATCGCTGATAATCGATTGATCCATACAGCAACATGCTCTGGTTCTGCAAAAAAGGAAAATAATCTGCCGAGAACCATAAAAAATGGCGCGCCTGGCGGGTGACCTACTTCTAACTTATATGCTGCAGTGATATATTCACCACAATCCCACAAACTGACCGTGTCCTCTATTGTTATAAAGTAAACAACTGTCGCGATTAGAAAAACCAACCAACCCAGGTAAACGTTCCATTTTTTGTAATTCATGCTTTTTATTTTTTAGTCTTATTTTATTATTTCTTTTGATGGCAATTTTTTCCTAATGAAAAGTTTGCGATGTGCGAATTTAAAAATATAATGTAAGGAAGTTGTCCATTAAAAGTGAAAAAATGCCAAATTATTTAATTTTGAAAAATCTTTGCAAAAGTTTGTGATCATCCTCCACTGAAAAAAAAAAACTTTTTTTTCTTAAATCGCTTTCAAATTTAAATTTTGTTGCTAAATTTGCCCTCGCATCGCAGGTCCAGTAGCGGTGTTTTAATTGGCCCATGGTGTAACTGGCAACACGTCGGTTTTTGGTACCGAAGAGTCTAGGTTCGAGCCCTAGTGGGCCAACAAAAAGCTTCATCGAAAGATGAGGCTTTTTTTACGTCCTTTTTTTTAGTGATTATGCGGTAATTTAGGAACAAGTGTAAAACTGTTGAACACTCTTTAAACTTTAAAAAGGCAAACTTTTGGTTTCAACATATTAGTGCGAATAGAACAATTGAATGAGAACGAAAAAAATCGTTGCTAAATAATTTTTCAATTAATTAAGTTTTATCTTCGCAACATAAACTAAAGAAAATCTCAAATGAAGAAACTATTTATTATGGCATTCAGCATTACTGCCTTAAGTTCTTGCATGGTATCACAAACCTATCAATTGACAGGTGAGCCAATGGGAACAAAAACGGGAGTTGCCAAATCTAAAATTATCGGAGATAGCGACACTTCGATTAAAGCAGCTGCAGCGAATGGAAAAATTACAGTTATTGGAGCTGTTGAAGTAACAACAAAATTGTTCTTTTTCCCAATTGTCACTACCAGAGTTTATGGTGAATAATCTAAAGAAATGATGAGAAATATAAAAAATATAATAGCAGGAGGAGCTTTGGCGTTAGCAGTAACTTCCTGCACCGTAACTTTGCCTGTTACAGCTTCAAGAGCAGAAATCGGCAGTTTAAAGGGGAAATCTCAATCAACAGTTTTGTTTGGTATAATTTTTTTGAACAAAGATTTTGGTTTAAAACAAGCAGCGAAGAATGGAAAAATAACTTCCGCTATCGCAACAATTGACATGAAAACAACTAATTATTTTTTCTTTTCAAAGAGAGAATTAATTGTTAC